>NZ_JBXVVI010000010.1:0-104716 GCF_057219155.1 Roseovarius sp. YIN77 | reverse complement strand
AACTCAGCGCCGTCGCACGGCAGCTTAACGAGCGGCCACGAAAAACCTTGCAATACAAGACGCCGGCAGAGAAGTTCGAGCAGTGTGTTGCGGCGATCCGTTGAATCCGCACCCGCAAAGCAGACTTCCACCCAATTTCCCCAACGTCGCAATACCGACGCTACACCGACGTAATACAGCCCCCTATTCCGCCGCCACTTTCCGCGCTTCCAGCATCTCTTTCAGATACCGCCCGGTATGGCTGCGGGGCTCTTGGGCGACCTTCTCTGGCGTACCGGTGGCCACAATCTCACCCCCGCCATCGCCGCCCTCTGGGCCAATATCAATGATCCAGTCGGCGGTTTTGACCACGTCCAGATTGTGTTCGATCACCACAACTGAATTGCCCTGATCGACCAATTCATGCAGAACTTCCAATAGCTTACGCACATCTTCAAAATGCAAACCGGTGGTTGGTTCGTCCAGAATATAGAGCGTCCGACCTGTGGATCGTTTCGACAGCTCTTTCGACAGCTTCACGCGCTGCGCCTCGCCCCCTGACAGCGTCGTCGCCTGCTGGCCAACTTTGACATAGCCCAGCCCGACGCGCATCAGCGCATCCATCTTGTCGCGGATCGACGGCACCGCCTTGAAAAACTCCTGCGCATCCTCAACCGTCATATCCAGCACATCCGCGATGGATTTTCCCTTCCACGTCACCTCTAATGTTTCGCGGTTATACCGTGCGCCCTTGCAGGTCTCACAGGTCACATAGACGTCGGGCAAGAAATGCATTTCGATCTTGATCACACCGTCGCCCTGGCAGGCCTCACATCGCCCGCCCTTGACATTGAAACTGAACCGCCCCGGTTTATACCCCCGCGCCTTCGCCTCTGGCAGGCCAGCGAACCAATCGCGGATCGGGGTAAAGGCCCCGGTATAGGTCGCAGGGTTTGATCGTGGCGTACGTCCAATGGGGCGCTGGTCGATATCGATCACCTTGTCCAGATGTTCCAGCCCGCGGATGGTTTCACAGGGTGCTGGCGTTTGGCGGGCCCCATTCAGCCGCATCGAGGCGGTTTTGAACAGGGTCTCAATCGTCAGGGTCGATTTTCCGCCGCCAGACACACCTGTCACGCATAAAAACTTGCCCAGCGGGAATTTGGCATTCACCTTTTTCAGGTTGTTGCCCGTGGCCTTGCGCACCTCCACGACTTTGCCATTGCCTTTGCGGCGGGTGGCTGGGATCGCGATTTCGCGCATCCCGGTCAGATATTGCCCGGTGATAGAGGCAGGCTCCGCCGCGATATCATCCGGTGTCCCGCGGGCAATGATCCGCCCACCGTGCACCCCGGCGCCGGGACCAATATCCAATACATAATCGGCGGTGCGAATGGCCTCTTCATCATGTTCAACCACGATCACCGTATTGCCCTGATCGCGCAGGTTTTTCAGCGTCGTCAACAGCCGCCCGTTGTCGCGTTGATGCAAACCAATCGACGGCTCATCCAGCACATACAAAACCCCGGTCAGGCCCGATCCGATCTGGCTCGCCAGCCTGATCCGCTGGCTTTCGCCCCCCGACAAGGTGCCGGAATTACGGCTTAGCGTCAGATATTCCAACCCGACATTGTTCAGAAACCCCAGCCGTTCGCGAATTTCTTTCAGGATTGCACGGGCGATTTCGTTTTTCTGCGCGGTCAAATGCTCCGGCACGGTTTCGATCCAGGTCAAGGCCTCCCGGATCGACATCTGCACCAGTTCGCCCACATGCAGACCGGCGATTTTCACAGCCAGCGCCTCATCGCGCAGCCGGAAACCGCCACAATCCCCACAGGGCCGATTGTTCTGATAACGCTCAAATTCCTCGCGGATCCAGTTGCTGTCTGTTTCGCGGTAGCGGCGTTCCATATTGGGGATCACGCCCTCGAACTGGCGCGTGACCTCATAAACCCGCCCGCCATCGTCATAACGAAACTTGATCTCTTCCTCACCCGACCCGTACAGGAATACCTGTTGCACATGCGCAGGCAGGTTCTTCCACGGCGTGTTCTTGTCAAATTCGAAATGCCGGGCAATCGCCTCTATGGTTTGCAGGAAATACGGGGATTTACCCTTCCGCCACGGCGCCAAGGCCCCGTCATACAATCGCAAAGTCGCATCTGGCACCACCAACCGCTCATCAAAGAAAAGCTCGACGCCAAGCCCATCACAAGACGGACACGCCCCAAAGGGCGCGTTAAACGAAAACAACCGCGGTTCAATCTCGGATATCGTGAACCCCGATACGGGACAGGCAAAATTTTCGCTGAAGGTAACTCGTTCCGGATCGCCCTCGCGTGGTGCCGTTTCCAGCACCGCTATACCATCCGCCAAATCCAGAGCTGTGCGAAAGCTGTCTGCCAGCCGGGTTTCCATCCCCTCTCGCACCACCAAGCGGTCCACCACAACATCGATATCGTGCCGGAACTTCTTGTCTAACGTGGGCGGCTCGTCCAGCTCATAAAATTCGCCATCAACCTTAACCCGCTGAAATCCTTGCTTGCGCAGCTCTGCAAATTCCTTGCGATATTCGCCTTTGCGATCACGCACAATCGGGGCCAACAGAAAGGCACGCGTGCCCTCCTCCATGGTCATCACGCGATCGACCATATCCTGCACTTGCTGCGCCTCGATCGGTTTGCCGGTGGCAGGGCTGTAGGGTGTGCCCGCCCGCGCAAACAGCAACCGCAGATAGTCGTAAATTTCTGTCACAGTGCCCACGGTCGACCGAGGATTCTTGCTGGTGGTTTTCTGCTCGATGGAAATCGCCGGGCTTAGCCCCGTGATGTGATCCACATCGGGCTTTTCCATCATATCCAAAAACTGCCGGGCATAGGCCGACAGGCTTTCGACATAGCGCCGCTGCCCCTCTGCATAGATCGTGTCAAAGGCCAGGGATGATTTGCCCGACCCCGATAGGCCAGTGATCACCACCAGCTCATCACGCGGAATGTCCACGTCAATCGACTTCAGGTTATGCTCGCGCGCGCCGCGCACCTCGATCTTTTTCAACTCGGCCATAATTGCCCCTGCATCTCATCCGTTAACAGATAGTGGATGCGGCCTGAGTCTCCAACCGAAAAGTGAGAACATAATAAGAACAATTATCCGCCTACTGACAGAAAATGACACGCCCCAACCAGAATTTCCCGCCATTTGCGCCCGCCAACATGATTTCCCAAGCCAGCCACAGATTTCCCCCATGAATGCTTCAAGTTCTGATGAGCTGTCTTCCTTAGGTCTGCTTGTGTCACCACCAATCAGTCCACAAAGGAAAACCCGAAATGTCCATGACAGAGCCTGAAATACCGATGCAAAACCTCTTGCCACTGCGTGCACCAGACAGAGGAAGATACGTGGATTACCCCCGCTTGCGCTCTATCCCCCATTTCAGCCTGAAACAGTTGCGAAACCGTTTGATCGCGTCGCTATCCTTGCCGGAAATCCTGCCTGCACATCCAGAAGCCCCCGAACCGGGCCTGAAATAGATTGGCAATTCGAAGTTCCCAAAAAAGCCCGCAGTTGCGGGCCTTTTTCTACATATGGATCACGCGACCATAAGCATCCAGAACGGCCTCATGCATCATTTCTGACAGGGTTGGATGCGGGAAGACGGTGTTCATCAGATCTTCCTCGGTGGTTTCCAGTTGGCGACCCACCACATAGCCCTGGATCAGTTCCGTTACCTCGGCCCCGATCATATGGGCGCCCAGCAACTCACCGGTTTTGGCGTCAAAAACAGTCTTGATCATGCCTTCCTGTTCCCCCAATGCAATCGCCTTGCCATTACCGATAAAGGGGAACCGGCCAACCTTGATATCATAGCCCAACTCTTTGGCCTTGGCCTCTGAATAGCCCACGCTGGCCACTTGAGGATGGCAATAGGTGCACCCGGCAATTGATTCCGGTTTCACCGGATGTGCATGTTTGCCCGCAATCAGATCGGCGACCATCACGCCCTCGTGGCTGGCCTTATGCGCAAGCCAAGGTGCCCCGGCAATGTCACCGATGGCATACAGACCGTCCACACCCGTCCTGCAGAACGCATCCGTCACCACATGGGTGCGGTCAATCTTGACGCCCAGGGCTTCCAGCCCCAAGCCCTCGACATTCCCGACAATACCGACGGCAGAAATGACCGTGTCAAACTCCTGCTTTTCAACCTTGCCGCCGACCTCGATATGGGCGGTGACCTTGCCCTTACCGCGGTCCAGTTGCTTGACCATGGCTTTCTCCATGATCTTCATGCCTTGCTTGACGAATTGCTTCTTGGCGAAGGCACTGATTTCGGCATCCTCCACCGGCAGCACGCGGTCCATCACTTCGACCACTGTCGTGTCAGCCCCCAACGTGTTGTAGAAAGAGGCAAATTCAATCCCAATTGCGCCGGACCCGATCACCAGCAGCTTCTTGGGCATGCGTGGCGGTTGCAACGCGTGTTTATAGGTCCAGACCAAATCACCGTCAGCCTCCAGCCCCGGCAATTCGCGGGCGCGTGCACCTGTCGCTAGGATAATGGACTGGGCGGTCAGTTCCTCTGTCCCTTTATCGGTTTTGACGCTGACCTTGCCCTTAGCCGGGAGTGTTGCCGCGCCCATGACGACGGTGATTTTGTTTTTCTTCATCAGGTGGCCAATGCCGCCCGACAGTTGTCCCGCCACCTTGCGTGACCGCTTCACCACCGCATCCAGATCATAGCCAACATTGTCCGCCTTCAGACCGAACTCTTTGGCCCGGTGCATCAGGTGAAACACTTCGGATGATCGCAGCAACGCTTTGGTTGGGATACAACCCCAGTTCAGGCAGATCCCGCCCAGATGTTCGCGTTCTACTATGGCGACTTTCAGCCCGTTTTGCGCCGCCCGAATTGCGGCAACATAGCCACCCGGACCTGCCCCAATTACCACTATATCATATGAATTCGCTGACATCTGTTCCCTCCGACCTGAACGTCGATTTGAAAATTAGTTTGATATTAAACTATCTTACAAACAGACACAACATTGCTTACCTGCGACACGGAGAACCACGTCGAGACAAGTCAAATCCTTCGTTATTTATTAAGTTTTTCAGCCGCTTACCGCGCGAAATGCGACGCTATAGCCGCCTTCCTTGATAAACTCGATCTCGGGTGCGGTATAGCTGCGATCCAACGCGTCATTGCGATAGGGGAATCTACCAAACCACCGGATCACTTCGCGATGCGCCTTAGCATGGATCAGATACTCCTCCCCACTATCCGGCATCCGGGTCAGCATCAGACGCACACAGCGTTCCTGATCACTGATACATTCCGAATGCATCAAGGGCAGATAGAAAAACTGTCGCTCCGGCTCTGCGATGCGCAAATCCCACTTTCGCTCAATCGCTTTCTTGGCCACCATTCTGGCCTTGCTGTCCGAAGAAAACGCCTTCCCGGTTCCACGGAACATATTTCTGGAAAACTGGTCCAAAACGATCAGCAATGCCAATGTCGTTTCGGGGCGCATGGTCCATTCCGTGGTCAGGGATCCGGCATAGGCCATTTCCCATGTCGACAGGAATTTTTCACGGATCAAATGATCCAGCTTGGGATCAGGGGCGTACCATCTGTCGGGGCCTACTTTATTCAGCCAAAAATCCAACACGTCATTTGGGTTCTGCATCTGGCACACCTCCGTTGTGCGAACCACCCCAGATGAGTCGAAGGTTGCAAAACTTTTAGCCTTTGACAACATTAAAATTTCTTTTCTTCCAAGCTGTTGCCATCTTCGTCCACCGATGTGTCAATCGACCATTCCTGGGCAGCTTCCATAGCCACCGCGGTACTTCCCGCAGACACCAGCGCGTAGGCGGAGGCGTCTTCAACGCTCACTGACGGGCGTTGTGTCATCCGGTAGGCAGCATAGGCTGCAATTGCCGTTGTCAGAACCAACATATACAGGAAGAATCCGCGCGGCCCGGCGACCCCCATGATCCAGCCTGTGATCACCGGACCAGCAATCGCCCCCAAACCGTTGGCAAACACCATCGTGCCGGCTGCGGAGGCCATTTCCTCATTGTCCAGAAAGTCATTGGCATGCGCAATCAGCAAGCCATAGAGGGGGTTCGTGGTGCCCCCGATCAGGACGGCCGCAACCAGCAGAATTTGGAAGCTATCGCCGGCGAAAAACCCGACAACGCCGCCACACGTTCCAACCCCGGCAACGATCCCGATCAGCAGACGGCGATCCATGCGATCAGAGATCCAACCGATTGGATACTGAAACAAGATCGCCCCGATATAGAAAGTCGCAACAAAGGTTGAAATTTGCCCCACATTCAACCCGGCTTGCGTACCAAAGACCGCGGCCATACCAAATTGTGCAGCAAAAACAGCACCTAACAAGAAAACGCCAACAAACCCCAAAGGGGAGCTGTGAAACAGCTCTTTCATTTTCATGGTCTTGGATGCCTGAAACGCAGGCGTCGGGCTTACAGACAGAAGGATGGGTGCAAAAGAGATTGAAACCAGAACCGAAGGCACAATGAACAGGATAAATCCAGACGGATCGCCCAATGTCAACAAGCCCTGCGCAGAGATAATTCCGATCATCTGCATAATCAGATAAAGCGACAGCGCCTTGCCCCGGTTTTCGTTGCTGACCGCATTGTTCAACCAACTTTCAGCCGTCACATAGACGCCCGACAGGCAAAACCCCAACACGATCCGTCCAAAGGTCCATGCGACCGGATCAACAAAGGTGGGGTACAGGATCAAAACGGCAGAAACCATTGATCCCAACGCCGCAAAAACCCGCACGTGACCGACCCTGCGGATCATTTCCGGGGCCAGTTTTGATCCGCCAAGGAACCCGACGAAATACCCCGACATGACGATCGACATATGAAACGTACTGAAGTCGGCCAGATCGCCGCGAATACTCAACAAGGTAGATTGCATACCATTGCCGACCTGCAACAGCATGATACCCAGTAACAGCGCCCAAGCGCTCGCGAAAACCTGTATCATCTGCGGACCTTCCGTTGATATTCAATTCCATCATGCAGGAACCGCGCGCCATTACGCCTTCATCAGCGACAGTTCAAGCACCGTTTTGATCACAAATGCACAAACGTGAAACTATTTCTTTGCAGGGGTATCCGGGATCAGCAACGATGAATCCCCATAGGAAAAAAAGCGGTAATTCTGCCGCAAGGCATGGGCATAGATATCACGAATTTCCTCTGTCCCTATCAACGCCGATACCAACATCATAAGTGTCGATTTTGGCAGGTGGAAATTGGTCATCAACCCGTCTGCAATCTGAAAACGATAGCCCGGCATGATGAAAATATCCGTCTCGCCCACCCATGACGCCAATTCGCCCACACCCTGCGCGGCAGATTCAATCAGCCGCAACGCAGTAGTGCCCACCGGTATAACCCGACCACCATCGCGCTTGGTCTGGTTGATTTCTTCGGCAGCGGCAGGGCTGATTTCGCCCCACTCTGCGTGCATTTTATGATCGCGCGGATCGTCCACCTTGACCGGCAGGAACGTCCCCGCCCCTACGTGCAGCGTCACCTCGGTAATGGACACACCTTTGACCGCAATTTTCGCCAACAATTCAGCGTCAAAATGCAGCGAAGCAGTTGGCGCCGCCACCGCGCCGCTATGACGGGCAAAGACGGTTTGATAATCCGTTTTGTCCTGTTCGTCCGCCGCCCGCTTGGCCGCGATATAGGGCGGCAGCGGCATGGCACCACATTCTGCCAGCGCCGCATCGAATGCCTCTGCCTGCAAGTTGAACTGCAAAATGGCCTGCCCTTCAGACTTTTCGAGGCATTCAGCATGAAGCATGTCACCGAAGTGAACCAGCTCCCCCACATTCAGCTTTTTCAATGGCCGTACCAACGCCCGCCACGTCCCATCTGGTGTCGGATCCAACAGCGTGACGTCAATCCGTGCCTCTGTCTTGCCCGCCGCCCCATCCCTGCGGCGCATTCCAAACAGACGTGCGGGAATAACTTTGGTGTTGTTCAAAACCAACCTGTCCCCCGGGCGCAAGATGTCAGGCAGGTCATAGACGTGCCGATCTTCAATCTTCCGCCCCACCGCATGTAACAGCCTTGCAGAGGTTCGCGGGCTGGCAGGCCGTGTCGCAATCCGATCCTCCGGCAGGTCGAAATCAAAATCAGACAGTTTCACAGGTTTACTCCGTCAGTTCCGGCGCCGGGCGACGAAAGATGTCGCGGATTATCCCAGGTGTCAGGATCGACAATGGATTAACGCTGGTCCGCAAATCATCAGTTGGCCCTGACAATCGGAAGTTAAAACCAAACAGTCCTTCGCCCCGGCGACTGATCAGCGCCCCAACCCCATTGAGCAAATAGATCGGAGAAATCACCCCCTGCATGTCCAATACCTTTGTTCCCAGATTGAGATACCCGTTCATACTGATCCCCAACGACGGACCGACAGCGCTGGCGCTGCTGACAATCATCTGCTCCGGCGTCAAGCGGAAACGGGCATCAACTGTACCAAAGACCAGCCCAGAACCGCTCATCTGTTCCAACAACCCGATCACACTGATAGCGCCCAGCAAATCCGCCAAGGCCGGTGCCCCATGCACCTGCAGCTGATCAGTTATCTTCAGTTGCCCATCATAAACACCTTCGGCTTGCATCGGCACAAGCACGACATCCAGCGTCCCGTTTCGGGCCTCCTCCAAAACACCAACGGCACCCAGCACACGGCCTGCATCACTGCTGCGAATACGTACCGCCGTGCCATGTGGCTGCGGGATCAGCTCCCCCTGGATCGGGGCCCGGCCATTCACATTGGCGCTGAACCGGCCGCGAATGCCCCCTCGACGGGTAAAATCCCCTCGAACATCCGACAAGCGGATCGTTTCCGAAATGATCACCTGATCAAAGGCCGTTGAAATCGCACCACCCGTTGTTGCGCTCCCTTCTGACGTCCGGCCCCGTTCGGCCCGCATGTCAAAGGTTCCACCGGGTATCAGCACCGACAAGCCCTGCCCTTCGCCCCGACCGGTCAAAACAATCGGCGCATCCAGCCAGTTGCCGACCTTTACCCTGCTGAAATTCAACTGATCCAGCTGACCATCATCATGGAGCGCGATCGACCCTTCGGCAGTCAGCCCCGGGGCCTCCAGCGACAGCAATTCAACAGAAACGGGTCGCCCCAGCACACCCTCCACCTTTAGGCTGCCGGTTTGATTGGCTGCTTTCGACCAGCCCAGATCTTCAATCCGAAGCGCCAGCCGGTTCAGGTCCGATACCAGCGAAAATCGTGGGGCTTCACCACGTTCAAGATCAATATCAATACGCCCTGTCGCTGATCCATCCACCGATCCCGGCGGCAACGCGATCCCAAACTCATCCAGAAAACGTTGCGACAGTTCAATCGCCCCCTCGACCCGAGAGCGCCCCTTTTGTTCGGGCCCGAACTTCTGAATCCAGGCCGCACGAACAGGCAATTCGCCCAAACGCGTCGCACCGGCGATTTCAACGCCCGCCGGTGTGGCGCGAAGCCGCATCGTTTCTGCCGTCAGTATCTTATTGTCGACAACCTTGTCAGACTGGACATCGCGCAGGATCGCATCGACGTCGTAGTCGACATCCGCGACCTTCAACCTTTTGATCAGATCAAATTCCAGACCCGCCGTAACACTGACCTGCCCATCGGCCAGATCAACTTCGCGCCCGGCGCGGGTCATGATTTCAAACGGGCGCTCATTCAACAAAGACAACGCCGCCGGTATGTCACCCGCGACCCGCAAATCGACCGCCATACGCGCAGGTTTCAAGGTGACATCCGCAATCGTCAAACTGGTGCCAGCCGCATTCAAGATCCCCCCATTTGGGGCGACAACCTGCCCTTGTTCGACATGCAACGTAAACTGCGTGCCCATAATGGATGCAAACCCAATTCCCTGTTCTGCGAAGGGCAGGGTTTTCAGATAGCGCACCACCCCATCGCGAAACTTGAAGGACAGCGCAAACCGCGGCTCCGAACCCGGAGAGACACGAACATTCGCTTTGGTATCCAATATTTCGCCACTGATGACATTCTCAACCACCCATTTGCGGGGCTTGGGGGCAAAGGCTGCGGGCCACAAAACCCGCAACCGTTCAGCCGGCAGCGCATCCACCCCCACATCCACAGCGGCCTGCCACCCGTCCCGTGCCGCGACGGCATTTCCGCGACCAATCAGACGCGTGTCGCCATCCAACAGCACAAATTGCCCTACGGTTATGTCAAACGGATCCAAACGCAGGCGAAAATCCAGCGCACCGCCATCGAATGTGACGGGTTCTTCAAAGCTGTCCTTCGGATTGGCGGTAATATCCGCAAACCGAAACTGCCCAAGGAAGTTTTGCGGAATCCCGCTTTGAATATCCCGCAGATATCCGTGGCCTTCGGCACGCAGTGACAGCGCATCTGTGGTCACGGATAGCTCGTCAAATGTGATCCTCTGCTGGGCCGGGTCATAGTTGAAATAGGCGCGGCCAGATTGAAACCCCACCGGATTCACACCTGCACCGGGGACCAGTGCGCCATCGCCAATTTCCAGCGCACCGTTCATGGCGGTCAACTGCCCAGCCTCATCCAGTTCAGTCCGCACCGCCCCGTCAACCGGGGCATCAATCACCGATAGCCATGACAACGCCGCCGACTGGGTTGAAAAGTCTGATGCCGGAAGCCCCTCAACCCGCGCCGCCAGAAACGCGGCGGAACTGTCCAACGCGCTGGTGATGCTCATTTCCCCCACGGCAGGCTGATCTTGCCCATAAAGCAGGTTGAAATTTACCCGCATTTCCAGGTTTTCATCGTCGCGGACAATCGCGGCCTCTGAATCGGTCGCCACCCAGTATCGAGCGGCCTGAACGTCCTCATATTCAAAACTCAGATCGGCAACACTGATTTGCCGCATCTCTGACAGCGCGGGCGAACTGAACACATCTTCGATGCCATTCAGAATTTCAGCGATCGATCCGCTGGATGCCAAAGGCCCCGAACCTGTTTCAAATGCCAGATCAAACCGTCCGTCGGGTTCACGGCGCAAGGAAAAGGATACGCCACGTACTTTCAAATCTGTCGGTCGCAGTTTGCCCGACAACAACCTGTCACCGGAAAACTGCACGATCACGTCGGTCAACCCGGCCAGTTCCCCGCCCGAAGCATCCCAGATCATCACCTCATTCAGCGCAATCTTCGGCGACCAATCCTCCCCCATGACAAAACTGGCAGCGCCGATTTCCGCACGTCCCCCCGCCATCGCATGGCCCAATCGCGCCTCTACCCGCGCCAGGGCCCAATTTGGAACAGCGATTTCACGCCCTGACAAAAGCGCCAGAACACCGGCCGCAATCACGGCCAAAAACGCCAGACTCAACAACATCCACAGGCCAAAACTCCTGCCTTTTCGCTGTTTTTGCTGTTTCGGTGTGTCGGCCATTGCGCCTCAGGTCCCTTTAAGGGACATTTCGCCCTTTATCTCTCTGGCGACAAGGGTAAAACAATTTCCAAACCCCTTCTACACGGAGCATCCAAATTGACCAAAGAAACTCTCGTCCCTGGCTCAATTGCCCCGGATTTCACGCTCCCAGCGACTGGAGAGGTCGAGATCACCTTGTCAGATCTTCGCCCAGCGCGTGTCGTGCTTTACTTTTACCCCAAAGATAATACGCCGGGATGTACCAATCAGGCGATTGCCTTCTCGCACCATCTGGACGCGTTTGCCGCCGCAAATTGCCGGGTGATCGGCATTTCAAAGGATTCGATGAAAAAGCACGAGAATTTCATTGCCAAACATGACCTTGCCGTCACCTTGGCCTCTGATGCCGAAGCACAGGTGTGCGAAGCCTACGGTGTCTGGACAGAAAAGAAAAACTACGGACGCACCTATATGGGCATTGAACGCAGCACGTTTCTGATCGGCCCCGATGGCCGCATCGAACATATCTGGCGCAAGGTCCGTGTCCCCGGCCATGTGGCCGAAGTCCTGAACCAGGTGACAGAGGCATGACCAGTACCCTTTCTGAAATGGCAGTAGCGGTTCTGTCGACCGCAGACGGACACGCCAAAACCGCGTTGTCACGCAACTGCGCCGCCAAATGGTTCGCGACCCGAGAGGCTGGCACGCCTTTGCCTATTGGCACCACTGCACCCCCCGATTTTCCCGCACGCCCAGACAAACCCGAACTTCTCAGCCCCCGCGACGTGCCCCGCCGCCGCCCCGGAACGCCAGCAGGCCGCATCGCCTTGCTTCATGCCGTTGCACATATAGAGCTGAACGCCGTGGACCTGCACTGGGACATCATCGCCCGATTTTCCGACACCCCGATGCCGATCGGATTTTACGACGATTGGGTCAAGGCCGCTGACGAAGAATCAAAACATTTCAATCTGGTAACAGAATGCCTTCATCGGCTGGATAGCCACTATGGCGCCCTGCCCGCCCACGCCGGCATGTGGCGCGCCGCCGAAGAAACCGCCTCGGATTTCATGGGTCGTCTGGCCGTGGTGCCTATGGTGTTGGAAGCCCGTGGTCTGGACGTCACCCCCGGCATGATCGACATTTTTCGCAAAGCAGGCGATGAGGCCGCCGTTGAGGCACTGGAAGTCATCTATGGCGAAGAGGTCGGCCATGTCGCCTATGGGTCAAAATGGTTCCACTTTCTATGCGGTCGCCACAATCTGGACCCCAAAGAGGTATTTCACGATCTGGTCCGCACCTATTTTCACAGCACACTAAAACCGCCCTTCAACGAAGAAAAACGGGCCGAAGCTGGCCTGCCACCCGATTTTTATTGGCCACTGGCAGAACAATCGCATTGACGTAAGGGGAAGCTTAGGCAATTTCTTGCCGCCATTGCGCCAAATGACGGTACATCTGTTGTTATGCCTTGCAGCAACGGAAACAGATGGTTAACAGAAATGTGATCTGGCAATTCCGGCTCAGGGCGGCGTTGAACACACTCACAAGATCGAACTGGGACAGGAATTCTTGGGACTAAAGCTGGGACATATCATCCTTGCCGCGATTGAGCGCCGTTTTCCTGAACGTCGCATTTTCCTGCGCTCTGATAATGATACACGCTTTGTCCGCGTCTCTCCGATTGCGCAATTGACCGCCCTTGCCGGTGGCGGGGTCTTTATCGGTTGGACGATTATTGCCAGCGCCATCCTGTTCATGGATGCGATCGGGTCAGGTGGTGTGCGCGATAATGCAGAACGCGAACAGGCATTGTATGAACACCGCTTGAATGTGATGTCGTTGGAACGCAACCGCAGCGCCCAGGAAGCCAGCGCCGCGCAGGCCCGCTTTGCAATCGCCCTGCGCGAAGTATCGCAAATGCAAACCCAGCTGTTAGAGTCCGAAGATCGGCGGCGAGAGCTGGAAAAAGGGATTGATGTCATCCAATCCACGCTGCGGCAAACCATATTGGAACGTGACGCTGCCCAAAACGATCTGCTGGCGCTGCATCAAGACATTGAAGACGCAGATCAAAATGCAGATGTCCGCATAACCCGGTCGGCAGATGTCGAGGCGACACTCGACTTTCTGGCAGGCGCGCTTGAAACAACAACCCAAGAACGTGAAGACATCACCGCCCAGGCAAGCGCTACTGAGGAGCGTGTTACCACCCTGCTGCTTGAGGCAGAACTGGCCGATGAGCGAAATGCGCGCATCTTTGAACAACTCGAAGATGCTGTCGCCGTTTCGCTGGAACCCTTGGACGACATGTTCAAAAGCGCAGGCCACCGCCCCGAACAGATCCTGAATCAAATTCGTCAGAACTATTCCGGGCTCGGCGGTCCACTGACCCCGCTACTTCACGACTCCCAACATGCACATCCTCACCCAGACACGTTACGGGCGCAGGAAATCCTGAAACGGCTTGACCAGATCAATATGTACCGGATCGCGGCTGAAAAGATGCCATTCTCGATGCCGGTATTGACCTCGCACAGGTTCACGTCTGGGTTCGGTCCACGCTGGGGCCGGATGCACAACGGATCGGATTTTGCCGCGGGTCACGGCTCTGCGATCCATTCGACCGGCGACGGTGTTGTGACGCATGCCGGCTGGCAGTCTGGCTATGGTCGCCTGATCAAAATCCAGCACGATTTCGGAATTGAAACACGATATGCCCATTTATCGCGCATTCGGGTCCAGGTGGGACAAAGGGTCTCGCGCGGAGAACGGATTGGTGATATGGGAAACTCTGGACGCTCAACCGGGACCCATTTACACTATGAAATCCGCGAGAGTGGCAACCCCGTTAACCCAATGAAATATATCAGGGCAGCACGCGATGTTTTCTAAAAGCAGAATCAACGAACCCGGTCCCAAGCAGGACACCCCAGAAACGGAAAAGAAGATGGATAGCGCAACCACCACCGCACCGCGTCCAGAGGCCGCACCGGCCCGCGATACGGCACCCAAGCAAAAACCGCCAGCATCAACCCTGTCATCTGACTTGCACATCAAAGGCAATGTCAAAACAACCGGTGACATCCAGGTCGAAGGTCAAGTTGATGGTGATATCCGCGCACATATGTTGATTGTTGGCGAAGGCGCCACGGTCAAGGGCGAAGTGATGGCTGACGATGTTGTTGTCAATGGCCGCGTGATCGGTCGCGTTCGTGGCCTCAAGGTCCGCCTGACCTCCACTGCCCGCGTTGAGGGTGACATCATCCACAAGACCATCGCAATCGAATCCGGCGCCCATTTCGAGGGCTCTGTTCAACGTCAGGATGACCCGCTCAGCCAATCCGGCAAACCGGCCGCCAAGGCAGAAGCGAAATCTTCCTGATCTAAGGCAACAAAGATTGTCTTAAACAGAGGGCCCTTCGTGGGCCCTTTTTTCTTGTTCAATGTGTCACCAATCGCCGATAGAGATGCCAACTCGCGTGGCCCAGCAACGGCAGAATGATCAAAAGCCCCAGAAACGCTGGGATCATCGCCACAATCAAAAACCCGGCGATCAACATTCCCCAGACCAACATCACCCAAGAATTTCTCAACACCGACTGAACGCTGACGATCATTGCTGTCACAAAATCGATCTCCCGGTCCAGCAACAAAGGCAAGCCCGCGACGGTGACCGCATAAATCAGATAAGACAACGCCGCCCCAACAAGCGATCCGACGCCAATCATCATGATCCCATTCGGCGTCAGAAACACCTCAAAAGAGCTAGAGATGTTGGTCATCACAGACAGCCCCATGAACAGAGCAAAAATCATATGGGCGATAAAGAACCAGAATAGAAATATGAAAACCATAATGGCGCAGATTGAAGGGATCTGTCGGTCGCGCTGCCGCCAAACAACGCCCATGACAGAGGACCAGTCCGGTCGGTTTCCCTGTTCCAGTTGATGGCTGACCTCATAAAGCCCAACCGCAGCAAACGGACCTAACAGCGGAAATCCAAAGGCCGCAAGAACCAGCCAATAGGTTTGTCCGGTGGCATAGGTCACAACACCCATCGCCCAGCCCGCGACAATGTAGATGGCTGAAATAAGCAATCCAAACACAGGCGCTGCACGAAAGTCTTGCCACCCCGCACTCAACGCCGCTCGCAGATCAACACCGCTTATCTGGCGGATATCAGGCACTAGCGCCCCGCCAACCGTGGGCGGCACCTTATCATCACTCTTCATTTTTTCACTCCGACATCGATCAAAAATCGAAATCGCGCGTCCCGGTTGGATGATCACATCGGATGGCGTCGGGATCAACCGTTCAGTCAACCGACATAAAGATTTTTGGAAAAACATCACGCAACCAGTCAACCGCCAACCTGAAACGCTTGGTGCTAAGCGTGTCTGGATTGTGATGCATATACAAAACCCGTTCCAGATCGGGCTTGCCAACATTGACCCTGGCCAGATCTGTGCGCCCCCGCGCCAAACACATGGGCAACAAACCTTTGCCAACACCTGCTGCCACCGCTGAAACCAATACACCCGCATCAGTCGAGGTCAGTCGAAAGGATGGTATCCCGCCGCTCAACCGTTCCGTGGCACGGTTTATGATCGGGCGTTCAGCTTCCTCATCCCAAAACGCCACCCAGCCATCTGTCGCCAGCTCGGGATCTGCAGCCTTGTAAACCGCATAAGGTACTTTTCCCAAAGCAACCGCAAACTCGGTCGAATGCGGCGGCGTTTCAAACCACAAAGGTATAGAGGCATCACCCGATATTCGAATTTGCGGTAGACGGGTCAAAAACCGCAAATCGATATTCGGATTACTTTGCAAAAACAGTGCCGCACCACGGCCAGCTAACTCCTGCATCATCCAGGCATTACCGACAATACGTACAGTCCCGCGCGCGCCACTATGCGCATCAGCGATATCATCACCCATAGAACGCAGGGATTTTTCAACCTGTTCCGCATGGCGGAGAACGATTTCCCCTGCTTGGGTCGGTACAAACCCCGCTTTGGAGCGGACAAACAAAATAACGCCCAGCTCTTTCTCCGCGCTGGTCAGCTTTCGCCCAACGGTGGACTGATCTACATTCAGGATCTGAGCGGCCCCGGTTAGCGACCCAGCCTGGCAGATCGCCAACACGATTTTAAGATTATCCCAATCCATCACGCCATTCATGCAATTTTGCATTCACTTAATGCATCTATGCGTCTTTCTGTCCAGAAGTTTTCCGCCTAAAAATGAATCAAGAACTGTGCTAAGCTAATGGCACGTTTGATGCGATGCATTCACATTGTTGTAGATGCATCAACCCAGGCAGGTGATCACGCCTAACAGTAACTGAGGGACCATTAATGTCAGTATCCAAAAAGATTTTCCCACTCATCGCATGCGCCGCGATGCTCGGCGCCTGCGCGCAACAAGAAGAGCCGATGGCACCCAGCATCGTGCCAGAACCGATTTTTGATAAGTTCGGTGGTGTCGCTGGATGTTCAGACGGGTCAGAGCCTTCCTCCAGCACCGCAGCTCCTGGCCAGAATCCTTGTGCTCCGCCGCCAGATGACTGCACCGACACCGCCAACCCGGATTGCTGGCCAACACCGGGGCGAGGTGATGATGATGGGCGTGATCCAAATGGACGCGGCGATGATAGCACCCAAGACGGTCGCACAGGCTAAATTAATACCTCTCCTACTTCAAGCTTTCAGGTCGCCTTTGGGCGGCCTGATTTTTTCGGTGGAAAGTCAGCTTAAACCCTAGTCCTCTGCCTGTGCCTCAGCCCTCGACATCCCTGATACATCCATCGCCAAGGTGGCCGCCATCAGCCCGTCAAGATCACCATCCAGCACCCCTTGCGTGTCCGATGTCTCAAACCCCGTCCGCAGGTCCTTCACCATCTGGTAGGGCTGCAAGACGTAGGATCTGATCTGGTTCCCCCAGCCTGCATCACCCTTGTTGTCATGGGCTTCCTGAATGCTGGCGGTGCGCTTTTCCAACTCCATCTGATACAGACGAGATTTCAGTGCCTTCATCGCGATATCACGGTTCTGGTGCTGGGATTTTTCCGAACTCGTCACCACGATCCCGGTCGGGTGGTGGGTGATCCGAACGGCAGAATCCGTCGTGTTCACGTGCTGCCCGCCAGCGCCCGATGACCGATAGGTATCAATGCGAATATCCGCCGGGTTGACCTCAATCTCGATATTGTCATCGACCACCGGATAGACCCAGACCGAACTGAACGATGTGTGCCGCCGGGCGGAGCTGTCATAGGGTGAAATGCGCACCAGCCGATGCACACCAGACTCTGACTTCAGCCAGCCATAGGCGTTCTTGCCAGTGATCTTGTAGGCGGCAGATTTGATCCCCGCCTCTTCGCCCGCGCTTTCTGATTGAAGCTCCACCAAGAAGCCACGCTTTTCGGCCCAGCGCACATACATCCGCGCCAGCATCGAGGCCCAGTCGCAACTTTCCGTGCCCCCTGCCCCGGAATTGATCTCCAAAAATGTATCGTTGCCGTCAGCTTCGCCATCCAAGAGCGCCTCCAGCTCTTTTTCCGCAGCGCGGATTTCCAGTGCCTTCAATGCGGCCTCTGCCTCGGCCACGACGTCGGCATCCTCCTCCATCTCGCCCATTTCGATCAGCTCGATATTGTCAGACAGGTCTTGTGCGATCCCTTTGCAGACATCAATGGAATCCACCAGGTTTTGGCGTTCCCGCATCAAGGCCTGCGCCTTGGCTGGATCATTCCACAAATCGGGATCTTCAACGCGCGCGTTAAACTCTTCCAAACGAAACTCAGCCGTTTCCAAGTCCATACGCTGCTTCAAAAGCTCCAGCGACTTTTCAACCGCTTCAACTGTGTTCTGAATTTCCGCGCGCATGGGGGATCCTTTGATGACGTGTCAGACCCGCGTGATAGCAACCTG
This sequence comes from Roseovarius sp. YIN77, assembly GCF_057219155.1. Taxonomy (NCBI): domain Bacteria; kingdom Pseudomonadati; phylum Pseudomonadota; class Alphaproteobacteria; order Rhodobacterales; family Roseobacteraceae; genus Roseovarius; species Roseovarius sp. YIN77. The sequence goes on along the minus strand of NZ_JBXVVI010000010.1, from coordinate 86,334 downwards.
TGCCGGGGCCGACAAGATCAGTAAAATCAGTATAGCCCGTCAGAGGCCAGCGATTCATTCGTCGCCTGCCCGCCGATCCGCGCTGTGCCACCGTCAGAGGTGATAACTGTGCGCGATTGGCCATAGTCATCCCCCTCGCCAGGGGCAAACAGCGGCAGGTTGGCCCCCATGGCGAACCCGCCGTCGATCATACCAGAAATGCCAAAGACAGGTTCCTCGCCATCACGGAAATACTCCGCCACGACGTTTTCGCCCTCGGCTTCGTCTGGCAACCTGGCACCGCTGAACCGATCGATCTTGATGAACCTTCCGCCCTCTGGCACGTCAAAAGGACCACCGCCAAATTTTGCCGTCGCCTCGGTCATGAACCGATTAAAAACGGGGCCACAGGTATTGCCGCCATAGACTCCATGCCCCAAGGGTTGCGGGCGGTCATACCCAATGTAACACCCCGCCACGATGTTAGAGGTAAAGCCGATGAACCAGACATCCTTGGCATCATTGGTGGTGCCGGTTTTGCCTGCAACAGGCACGTTCAGGCGAACCTGCCCGGCGGCCGTGCCGCGTTCGACCACGCCCCGCATCATAGAGGTCAGCTGATAGGCGGTAACCGCGTTCATGACCCTCTCGCGATCGGAAATGATCCGCGGGCCAAGCCCGGCGGGCAAGGCCCCGTCGCAATCCACGCAATCACGCTGGTCGTGGCGATAGACGGTTTCGCCCCACCGGTTCTGCACTCGGTCCACCAGTGACGGTTCAATCCGACGCCCGCCATTGGCAAACATCGCATAGGCCGACACCATTTTGTAAAGCGTGGTTTCCTGCGCCCCGAGCGAATTGGACAAAAACGCATTCATGCGGTCATAGACACCAAAATATTCGGCATATTGCGCCACAGTATCCATGCCGATTTCCTGCGCCAGTCGCACGGTCATCAGATTTCTGGATCGTTCAATCCCGGTGCGCAGCGGTGTCGGGCCATAAAATTCCTTGGATGCGTTTTGCGGGCGCCAGATCCCGGCGCCGGTATCGACCTCGATCGGCGCATCCACCAGGATTGTGGCCGGCGTAAACCCGCTATCCAGCGCGGCGGCATAGACAAAGGGTTTGAATGAAGACCCCGGCTGCCGATCCGCCTGTGTCGCCCTGTTAAAGACAGAATGCTGATAGGAAAATCCGCCCTGCATCGCGATCACCCGGCCGGTGTTCACATCCATCGCAACAAAACCGCCCTGAACCTCTGGTACTTGCCTGAGCGTCCAGCGCACAAAACTGCCATCGTCATTCGTGGTGATCGCCCGCACATGCACGACATCACCGACATTCAGCAGATCACCGGCCACTTTGGCCTGGCGGCCAACCGATCCATCCTCGCGCAGGGGTCGCGCCCAGTTCACATCCTCGGGCGCAATCCAGTGGCCATCGTCATCATCGGCGACGCCCTCGATCCCGATCCGGGCATGGGTGCTGCCGACCTCCAGAACCACAGCCGGGTACCAGCCACCGTCCAGTGCAACATCACGGGAAACTTCGACATCTGACAAGGCCTCCCGCCAGCTGTCCTCGCTGCCCAAAACATCCTCAGGCAATGTCAGCCCGGTTCCACGCCAAACACCGCGATTACGGTCATAGTCCTCAAGCGCCCGCTGCAGGGACATCGCGGCCACCGGCTGCAATTCCTGATCCACTGTGGCGCGCACGGAATAACCTGCTGAAAAGAAATCTTCCTCGCCGAAATCTCGGCTGAGCTGTCGCCGGATTTCATCGGTGAAATAGTCGCGCGGCGGCAAGGCGGTGCGAAACGCCGGGTAATCCCCATTCTGCACCGATTTCAACGGCGCGGCGCGGGCAACGTCACGCTCCGACGCGGTGATATAGCCGTTTTCCTGCATCTCGCGCAGAACAAAATTCCGCCGGTCGACCGCATCCTCATAATCGCGTACCGGATGCAGTTCCGCCGGTTTTTTCGGCAACGCCGCCAAATAGGCGGCCTCGCTGGCATCCAGGTCCGCCAACGATTTGTTGAAATAGGTCTGCGCGGCCGCCGCAACACCATAGGAATTGGCGCCCAGATAGATCTCGTTCAGATAGAGCTCCAGGATATCTTCCTTGCTCAGCGTCTTTTCAATCCGGGTGGCCAGTATGATTTCCTTGATCTTGCGCTCGATCCGACGCTCTCCGCCCAGCAAAAAGTTCTTCATCACCTGCTGCGTGATCGTTGACGCCCCGCGCACATTGCTGCCACGCGATTGCACCGCCTCGACCGCTGCAGCCGCGATACCGCGCAAATCGTAACCGGGGTGGTTATAGAAATTCTTGTCCTCGGCAGAGATAAACGCCTGCTTGACGATGTCCGGAATATCCTCCGCCGATACAAATAACCGCCGTTCGCTGGCAAATTCGTCAATGATGCGCCCCTCGGCCGAATAAATCCGGCTGATGGTGTCCGGCGAATACTGCGCCAGGGCCTCGTGATTTGGCAGGTCCCGGCCATAACTCAGAAACACTGCGCCAACCCCCAGAACAGCGACGAACAGGCCCACTGTCAGCAGGGAAAAGATTGTTCCGAGGAACGAAAGTATAAACCGGATCACACGCAGGTCCTTCAGCAAATGCCAGCCTTATATAGTCCCGCGATCCCGCAGGGTCAAAACACATCCGCACAGGCAGGCAGCTTTCTGCACTTTGACCCGGCGGCATGTATTTGACGCATCTCGCCCCCCGATCCTTGGCTGTCTATTTTCGGATCAATTGTGCCGCTGCGGCATCTTGTTGGGCCCAGCTTTGCAGCCCCGCCGCAATGGCCCGAATGGCTCGGGCCTGCCATTCCTCTGACAGCAGGTTTTCATAATCCTTATCGCTCGACAGATAGCCCAGCTCTATCAGGACAGATGGGATATCGGGGGCCTTTAACACCGTAAACCCGGCATGTTGGTGCGGGTGTTTGTATAGGGCGATCTCTTCTGTCCTGAACCCCGCAATCACCGCCTGCGCCAGTTGCTCTGATCTAGGCTGCGTCTCTACCTGTGCCATTTCCATCAGCACGGTCGCGATCACATCATCCTGATGGGTCAGATCAACACCGGCCATCAGGTCTTCGCGTTCGTGCCGTTCCACCAGACGCGCCGCCACCCCGTCAGAGGCGCGCTCCGACAACGTATAGACCGTGGCACCGCTGGCTTGCCCCTCGGCCAATGCATCGGCATGCAGGGATAAAAACACATCCGCACCAGCACGCCGCGCGATCGCCACCCGACGGTCCAGAGAAACAAACTCATCCGTATTCCGGGTCAATATCACCTCAAACCGGTCCAATCGCTGCAACACTTCTTTCAGCAGTCGGGCAAAGCGCAACATCAGATCTGCCTCTGTCTCGGCCCCCGCATCCGCCCCGGGGTCAATCCCTCCATGACCGGGATCAATCACCACCAACAAACGATCCGTTGCATCCGCTGGCGAGGTCAACGGCCCATTGGGCCCATTATCCCCCCAGCCCATCACATCCGGCATGCCACTTAGTTGGGTGAATTCGGCGTCACTGACCGAGGTCAGAACCACACTAATACGGGCCGCCCCGGTCGCAGGGTCAGTGATCATACCGGCCTGGTTAATTCCCCGCGGTTCATTCATTGCCAAAACCAAACGTGACCAGCCCGCGCGATATCCCCCGGCCCGCAAGGCGGTCACAGCCTCATGGGCCAAAATCTCCTCCCCTGGCAGGCCTGCCCAATCGACCTCCCGAAAATCAATGACCAACCTGCGCGGGGCATCCAAGGTGAATACCCGATACGGCACCGCCTGCGTCAGGCCGATATCCAACACCACGGCAGGGCCACGATCTGCGATTCCTGTCTCATCCGGCACAATGCGCGCAAGGGCTGACAGCGATTGGCTGCCCTGCGCAGAAACACCCGTGCTGCCGATCACCACGGCACACAGCATCCATGCGATCTGTCTGATAATCCCCATTGCCCGATCCAGCGCCTGCGTGTTTTTGGTTTTGTCGGCAGCTTACGCCACCCAACCTGTCTATGCCAAGCGCGCTGCCATGAAGTTTTGCAATCGGGAAAGCCCCTCGCGAATATCGTCAGACGACCGCGCATAGGAAAAGCGCAAGGTCGTTGCCCCCCGCGCATGGTCAAAATCCAGCCCCGGGGTCACCGCCACACCGGCCTTGTCCAGAATTTCGGCAGCAAAGGCCCGGCTGTCATCAGTATAGGCACTGACATCGGCATAGATGTAGAACGCCCCATCGGGTGGTGCGATCCGGTCAAACCCGGCCTTGGGCAACCCATCCAGCATCAATTGGCGGTTCTGCGTATAGACCCGCATGTTTTCTTCCAACTCCTGGGTGCAATCCATCGCCGCCAATGCCGCCACCTGGCTGACATGCGGCGCACAGATGAACATGTTCTGGACCAGCCGCTCCACCAACCGCACGTGGTCTTCGGGCACCACCATCCAACCAACCCGCCAGCCCGTCATCGAGAAATACTTGGAAAATGAATTGATCACATAGACATCATCGCTGATTTCAAGTGCGGTAGCAGCACGACCCTCGTATTGAATCCCATGATAAATTTCGTCTGAAATGAACGTCGTACCCGTGGCGTGGCTGGCATGGATCAGCCCGGCCAATGCCTCACGATCCAGCATGGTGCCCGACGGGTTGGCGGGCGAGGCCACGATCAGCCCAGCCAGATCCAGCCCAGCCAGATCTTCCGGTATCGGTTGCAGGCGATTTTCAGCCGATGTCTGGATTTCCACCGGCTGCAGCGACAGCGCTTTCAATATCTGCCGATATGACGGATAGCCCGGCGCGCCCAGCCCAACCCGCTGCCCGGCTTCAAACAACGCCGTAAAGGCCAGCAAAAAAGCACCCGATGAGCCAGAGGTCACAACCACACGTTCCGGGTTCAGGTCGATATTGTACCAATCCTTGTATAATTGGGCGATCCGCTTCCTGAGCGCTGGCAAGCCCAGACTGACGGCATAGCCCAGCGGATCGCGCTCCATCGCTTCGGCCACTGCGGCGCGTGCGCCCGCCGGGGCCGGTGTTCCCGGCTGCCCCACCTCCATGTGGATGATGTGCCGACCAGCGGCCTCTGCCTGACGTGCGGCTTCAACCACATCCATCACAATAAAGGCATCCACATCACCACGGGTTGAACTTCGCATCAATCTATCCTTACTCTCCACCGTGCCGGGTTTTCCCAGCGCAGGTGAGGAAGGTCAATGGTATCCATCATTTTGCATATCCGCTCAGCCACCGCAGTGCTGTGCATCATGGCGTTGACCATGTTGCACGCGGGTATTGCCCACGCCCAGGGCCTAATCCGCGATGCAGAGATTGAACATTCCCTAAGCGCCTTGGCCCGCCCGATCTTGACCGCAGCAGGCCTGTCGCCCGGCAATGTCAAAATCATGGTGATCAATGATTCCCGCCTGAACGCCTTCGTCATCGATGGGCGGCATATCTTCCTGCATTCCGGACTGATCCGCAAAATGGAAACCCCGGAAATGCTGCAATCGGTGATTGCGCATGAGGCCGCCCATATCGCCAACGGCCACATAACCCGCCGCGCCGTGAACGCCCGAAATGCCCGAACCGCCGCCGGTCTGGGCCTGCTTCTATCTGGTGTTGTCGCTGCCACCGGCAATGCTCAGGCCGCAGGCGGGTTGGCCGTGGGATCGGGCAGTTCCGCACAACGCCTGTTTTTCGCCCACACTCGGGCCGAGGAAAGCGCCGCCGACCAATCCGCCGCCCGCTACATGGCACGCGCGGGCATTGATCCGTCGGCCATGGTTGACGTGCTGGATATCTTTCGCGGCCAGGAGGCCCTGTCCGCCAGCCGTCGCGACCCTTATGCCCTGACCCACCCGCTGTCATCACAGCGCCTGCGGGCCGCGCGCGGCTATGCCGCTGCCTATCCGCCCCAGGGCACACCCGCACAGTCAAGCACCTACTGGTACCAACGCGCCCAGGGCAAATTGGACGCCTTCCTTGGCAACCCCTCACGCACCATCCGTCGCCTTCGCGGGGCCGATGACAATTCGATCACACTGATGAAACGCGCCGTCGCCTATATGCGACTGCCCGATTATGACAAGGCGATGGACAATATGAACGTGCTGGTTCGCGCCCGGCCCGAAGATCCCTATGTGCACGAACTGAAAGGCCAAATCCTTTATGAATCCGGGCGTTTCGACCAATCTGTAACCGCCTATGCCCGGGCGGTTCAACTGGCCCCAAGCCAACCCCTGATCCTCGCCGGATATGGCCAGGCCCTACTGGCGCGCAACACAAATGCGAACAATCGCAAAGCTTTGGACGTATTGGAACGTTCACGCGCACGTGATCCCTTTCAATCCAGAATGTTGCGTGATCTTGCCGTGGCATATGCTAGATTGGGCAATAACGGCATGGCCTCCCTGTCGACCGCAGAGCGTTACGCCCTGATCGGTCGGCTGCGTGATGCAGCGGTTCATGCTGAACGGGCAAGCGGCCTGTTGCCACGCGGATCAACCGCCTGGAACCGGGCGCAGGATATTTTGAACGCCGCAAAGACGGCAAAGTAACGGAGAAGAGCAGATGAAACGTTTGTTGGCGACAACGCTATTGGCAGCAAGCCTTGCCCTGCCCGCGCAGGCGTTCGATCTGGACAATATGTCCGAGGAAGAGCGCGACGCCTTTCGCGCTGAAATTCGTGCCTACCTGTTGGAAAACCCCGAGGTGATCATGGAGGCCGTCGCCGTCTTGGAACAGCGCCAGATCGCCGAGCAGCAGGCCGCGCAAGACGCCATATTGCAGGCCAGCGCCGACGAAATTTACAATGACGGCTATTCCTATGTCGGCGGCAATCCAAATGGCGACATTACCTTGGTTGAATTTCTGGATTATCGCTGCGGCTACTGCAAACGCGCCCATCCAGAGGTCGCACAACTCTTGGCCACTGACGGCAATATCCGCCTGATCGTCAAGGAATTCCCAATCCTCGGCGATCAATCCACGCTGGCCTCGAAATTTGCCATTGCCGTGCGCAGCGTCGCAGGCCCTGATGCCTATAAAGAGGCCAGCGATTTTCTGATGGGGTTGCGTGGCAACCTGTCAGAAGAAACCCTGCGCCATTACGCCGATACCGCTGATCTGGATGCCGACGCTATCATCGCCCTGATGGACAGCGAAGAGGTCGCAACCGAAATCGCCGCCAACCACGCCCTGGCCCAACGCCTGCAAATCAGCGGCACACCTAGCTTTATTCTGGATGGCGAAATGATCCGCGGCTACGTGCCCCTGGACACCATGCAACAATACGTCGCCGCCGCCCGCGAGGGGTAAGTTGGCACGCTATGTAGGGTGGGCAAGTCTGCCCATCACTCATCACCACTGTCCCAAATTCCATTGGTGGGCGAAATGCCCACCCTACGGCTCTTTGGTCGAACCGGATATGCAGGGGCAGATGGGGGCGAACCCCACCAAAGGCGATACGCAGGAGTGATTGATATGGATATGAGCGCTTATCTCTTTGATGAGGTTCCGGTGCCGGAGGGACGGTTTGACGCAGAAATACAGCGTTGGGAAAAGGCTGGATATCAGATGGAACTGAGGTCTGCCCATCTGCGTGCCACCCATATTGAAAGTGGTGTCTGGTTTGGTGAATCCAGAATCGTCAGAGAATTTGGCCCCCCCCCGAATCATATTTTTTCGCGACTTTGCATTCTGGAAAGAGTGATGGGTGGATGCTCACCATAGAAAAAAATATTCCGTAACAAATGGTTAGCAAGGTTCTTGGGTGTTCCTTGGGAGACTGATAAAGAAAAGGCTTATGTGCGTAATCTGGGTTGGGTGACCCAATTAATCGTTTCCTCAGAGGATCAGGAACAGGTTGATATTCTGGATAAAAATCAAGAACTGATTGAGCAAACGCTTGAGTTGGCATTGGTACATGGCACCAGCGGTACAATATTGCCGTCTTCTTTGTCAGAATTTCAAAAAGGCCATCCAGATGGGCCCATTCGCTATCTGTATCAAAGCACCCATTTAAATCGAAGGTTCGAAGTCGGGTACAACCTGTCCGGGACAACTCTCTAAGTCGTATTCATTCAATCCACATCCCAATTTCCCGTAGGCCGGGCTTCAGCCCGGCACAGCTTTCAAATCCGCTACCGGTTTAAAAGGCAACAAAGCCGCAAATCCGCTCTTCAGCCCTCATCACCCCGGGTTTCTTTTTGGCACGAATACGCCCGCCGGAGGCCTGAAAACCCTCTGACACACCCCTTGAATTCAACACCGACGCAATACCGACGTTGTGCCGTCGCGTTGCAGCCTGCTGATTTTAGCCGTCCCGCCCCTCGATCACCCGGCCTGCGCGACCGCCCCGGCGGCCCGTGCGTTCGGCCTCTCCCAGGCTTTCATGCAGCACCTTGGTCATCGGGTGATCCGGGAATTGCGGCTGATAATGAGCATAGATCAGCGTCAGCCACGGCTTTGGATCCTGCCCGCCGGGGATCCCGATCGCCCAATCCAGAAAGATCGACCGGCACTCCCCCTCGGTGATGCCCTCAATCCGGTAGCTGTCTAAAAACAGCTCTCTCTTGTCCATTTCTTTCAGGTCCATTGTCCTTCTCCTAAACCTGAGAATTCAGTCGCTGCGTGACGATCTCATCCGCTGACATTCTTAATTTAATCAATGTTTCCTGCAGCTTGACGATGCTTTCTGATCCTGTCTCACGCAGGATCAGGGCCCGTCCCCCTTCGCCTATTTCGTCCATGTTCAGTGGTTTTCCCGACAATAGCTTGGCACTGATCTGCACCTGCCACTGCAGGCGATAACACTCTGTCAGCGTCTCGCGATCCGCCTCGCTCAGCCAATCCCCAGCCAACTGCGCCGCAACACCATGCGCCGCACACCCCGACAGCAACGCCCCGGTCTGTGCCAACAGTTCAATATCCTGCATGCCGCCCGCCCCCAGTTTGACGTCCCATTCCGTCGTCGCGGGCTTGGCCTCTGCCAGACGCGCACGCATGTCGATAACATCCGGCAAAACCTTTTCCGGCGCGCCATTTTCCGACAGTAAATTCAACCGGAACGACTCCACCTCTGCCCCAACACTTTCAGATCCCGCAACCGCCCGCGCCCGCGTCAGCGCCAGATGTTCCCAGGTCCAAGCCTCATCCTGTTGATAAGATTGAAATGATTGGATGCTTGTCGCCACCGGTCCCTGCCGACCAGAGGGTCGCAGACGCATATCTACCTCATAAAGCCTCCCCCCCGCCATGGGTGCTGTCAGCGCCGTGACTAAGGCCTGAGTCAGCCGCGCGAAATACGGTCGGGTCATCAGGGGTCGTTTGCCGTCAGATCCCTCTGCACCCTCGGCATCATATATGACAATCAGGTCCAGATCAGACTGTGCATTCAATTGCCTCGCCCCCAACGATCCCATCCCCAGAACAACTGCCCCTTGCCCCGGCTGATCCCCGTGCTTGCGGGCAAATTCTGACACCACCACCGGCCAGAGTGCACGCAAGGTCGCCTCTGCCAGATCAGCATATTGGTGACCGGCGGTTTCGGCATCAATCAACCCGCGCAGATGGTGAACACCGATCCTGAAATGCCACTCCCCATGCTGGCGCCTGACGCTGTCCAGCTTGGCCTCGTAATCTTGTGACGCGGCCATGGCATCTTCAAATTTCGCAACCAGGTCGGCGGCTCCTGGCCATTCATCGAAAAAGCTACCCCCCAAAACCGCATCCAGAACCGCAGAGTTGCGCGACAGATGTTGGGCCAGCGCGGGCGAGGTCGCACAGATATCGACAATCAAATCAATCAGATGCGGATTTGCCTCGAATAGTGACAGCAACTGCACCCCTGCCGGCAACCCAGACAGGAAACCATCGAACTGGATCAGAGCTTCTTCGGGTTTGGCAGCCCGGTTCATCCGCGACAGGATTTCTGGTTTCACACGTCGAAAAATTTGCCGTGCACGTGCTGATCGCAGTGCGGGATAGCTGCGCCACCGCGACACGATTGTTGTAGCAGATTCAGACAAAGCATCCGATTCGGGCTCCGCCTCTGTCGGAGCAAAGAAGCTTTCGGTCACTTCATGCACTTCCGTCAGACGATCAAACAACTCCTCCTTCAGCCGCGTAACATCCGTGCGCCCCATGAAATGTGCAAGCCGCAAAAACCCGTCATCGCTGCCCGGTAGATCGTGGGTCTGCGCATCACCGATCATTTGCAGACGGTGCTCGACTTCTCGATGGAAATAATAATGATCTGAAAGAGTTGCAGCGGCCTCCTCAGGCACCCACCCCTTTTCGGTAATTCGGTTCAACCCCTCAATCGTGCCCATCACCCGCAGCGACGGATCGCGCCCACCCGCTATGATCTGTCGGGTCTGGGTGAAAAACTCGATCTCTCTGATCCCACCCCGGCCCAGTTTCATATTGTGGTTGGGCAATGTGATCGGGCCACCCAACCCTTTGTGATCCCGGATACGCAACCGCATGTCATGGGCGTCTTGGATCGCCGCAAAATCCAGATGACGACGCCAGATAAAGGGGCGCAGCCGTTCCAGATAGGCCGCCCCGGCTGTCAGATCACCACCGCAAGGCCGGGCCTTGATATGGGCTGCCCTTTCCCAGGTCCTGCCCACGCTTTCATAATAGCGCTCAGCCGCCTCCATCGACAGGCAGACCGGGGTCGAGGATGGATCAGGCCGCAGCCGCAGATCAGTTCGAAACACATAGCCATCGCCGGTCAGGTCGGACAGTTGCGCCGACATCCGCCGTGTTGCCCGGATAAAGCTGCTGCGCACATCATGATAATCTGCAGGATCGTATCGATTCTCATCAAACAGGCAGATCAGATCAATATCGGACGAATAGTTCAGCTCTGCCGCCCCCATCTTGCCCATGGCCAGAACCACCACTCCGACCGTACCCGGATCATCCTGATCGCTGAGGCCGGGCAGCTTCCCACGCCGGAGCTCCGCAGTGATCTGCGCCTTGATCGACAGATCGACTGCAAGATCGGCAAATGTGGTCAGCGCGCCGGTTACCTCCTCAAGCCGCCAGATCCCACCCAGATCGCAGATGGCTGTCAACAAGGCGATTTTGCGCTTTGCTCGTCTTAGCCCCGCCCCTAGGTCGTCCGGTGGGCAGGCAGATAGCGACTGAACGATCGAACCGAACGCTTCATCAGGCGATCCGGGCAACACCTGTCTCAGCCAGTCGCGTTCTTGTTGTGCTAGCCCTGCAAGATATGGGCTGCATCCGGCCATACCGCGCATCAACCCGCAAAGCTCTGCCGGAAGCCCATCTAACAATGTCAAAACTTCCTCGCCACGCTCAGAGGAATACGGAATCGGCTCACGGGTGACGGAGGATGCAAAATTCATAGGTCGAAAATGCTGTGCCGACCGATCCGGGTCAATGGGGTGCAGATAGCGCAACACCCTGCAGTGTGCTTGGCAAGCGACTGCACAGTGGTGTGAATTCACTTTATTCAACAAAAATGACGATGTTAAGGCATTGAAATACATTGCGTTTGTTGATTAATGTAAAAATGATTTACATTATATCTTGAAACCTTCTTCACGCACCCCACATTGAGGATGTGAATGGCATTTACATTAACACTTGTAATATGGAGACCTGAATGAGCACCGTCGCAACATGGCCCGCACAGGCCGAAAGCTGGCTAGATCAAAGAGGAAAAGGCGCATGGATTGTCGCCACAGTTATCAGTTTCATCGTTTTCTGGCCCCTCGGCCTGGCCCTACTGGCCTATATGATATGGAGCAAACGCATGTTCAAATCTTGCAGCGCGGGTAAACACCGCACACATCGTCACGCCTTTCAGTCCTCGGGCAATAGTGCCTTTGACGCCTACAAGGCCGACATGCTGCAACGCCTGCAGGACGAACAACGCCAGTTCGAAGAGTTTCTGCAGCGCCTGCGCGAAGCGAAGGACAAAACAGAGTTTGACCAGTTCATGGATGAACGCGAAGTCCGTGCAAAGCAGCAGCGCGACGAAGTTGAAACCACAGACATCTGATCTGCCCCTATCGGCGGCCCAGTCCCGGGCCGCCTTCACCACTCTTTTTCTCGGTTCCAAATGAGCTATACATCAACCAATGTCAGCGGCCTTCCTGACCCGTATGATGCGGCGGAGTTTTACGCGGATATCCCGACCAAACGATTTGTCGCATGGATTATCGACACTGTGATCACTGCCGTGATTACCCTGCTGATTGTCCCGTTTACCGCCTTTACCGCCCTGTTTTTTCTGCCTTTTCTATATCTGGTGGTGAATTTTACCTATCGCACTATCGCTTTGGCACGGCGGTCGGCCACGCCTGGGATGCGTCTAACGTCGATTGAGCTGCGCACCTACCGTGGCGAAACCTTTGACCTGCCGAGCGCATTTTTTCACACACTGGGCTATGCGGTCTCTGTCAGTATGGTTTTGCCGCAAGTCATCTCTGTGATTCTGATCTGCGTTACTCCACGCGCGCAGAGCTTGACGGACATGATAATGGGATCCGCATCAATCAACCGTGCCGCCCGATTTTAACCGCAGAATCATAAGACTTGGCGGATGTCCATTCCGTTGCTAGGCTTTCTCCTGGAATAAACCGGATTGGACATGCGCCATTCACTGCCCATTGCGCCCCAGTTTTATGTGACGGCACCGCAAGCCTGCCCCTATCTTGGCGGCAGAGTGGAACGAAAGCTGTTTACCGCATTGCAGGGCGATGATGCAGAGCAGCTGAATAATTCCCTGACCAAACAGGGCTTTCGTCGATCCCAAAACGTGCTTTACCGACCATCCTGCGCCGAATGCAGCGCCTGTCTGTCCGCACGAATCCGCGTCAGCGATTTCAAACCAACCAAAAGCCAGCGACGCATTCGCCGGAAAAACGCCGATCTTCAGCGTCGGGCAACATCGCCTTGGGCAACAGAGGATCAGTATTCACTGTTTCGCACCTATCTGGATCAGCGCCATGCCGACGGTGGCATGGCCGACATGGATATATTTGAATTCGCCGCAATGATCGAAGAAACCCCGATCCGCACCCGCATCATCGAATATGCGTCACCCAATCCAGACGACTCATCAGACTTGTTGGCAGTCTGTCTGACTGACGTGTTGGATGACGGTTTGTCGATGGTTTATTCCTTCTTTGATCCGGCGCAATCTGTCAGGTCATTGGGCACCCATATCATCCTCGACCACATCGATATCGCCCGCGAGGCGGGACTACCCTATATCTACCTGGGCTACTGGATTCCCGGCAGCCCGAAAATGGATTATAAATCAAAGTTTTCGGCCATTGAAATCTATCGCAATGGTCATTGGCAGCCGTTGAACAAACAGGCCGACTATTCTGCCGATACGCATCCGCTTGCCACCGATCCAATTGCAGAGCAGGTCGCCCAGATCACCCTGCCTGACAGCATGGCAAGAAAATAACGCGGCGCGATCATTTTACTGGACAGAATGAAAATTTCAGATAAATCTTCACCATCCGTCAATGAGGCGATCATGTGTGACGATATCTGCAAAATTAATCTGATTATCATTACCATCGGGGCCGAACGTGGGCGCGCGGCGCGTGGTAGGCCGTAGCGACCTGTTGTCGCCACCCCCTCCCCCACTACTTTCAGGACAATCCAGATGAACAAATCAGCTTCTCGCCGTTCCGGTGGCCGCGCAGCCCGACGCGCAGAACGTGCCGCTCCTCTGACCGATGACCTTCGCGCCATCCGCCCCGGTATGGAAGGCGGCGTTCTAAAGGTGCTCAGCGATCAGGACATTCTTAAGATTCACAATACCGCTTTGGAAGCACTGGAAAAAATCGGCCTCGCCGACGCCCCAGAAAGCGGCATTGAGTATCTGACCAACGCAGGCGCTATTCTGGGTGATGATGGACGCATCCGCTTCCCCCGCGCGCTGGTCGAAGATACGATCGCCAAAGCCAACCGTGAAATCACGCTTTTCAGCCGCGATGGTCTGAATGACCTTAATCTTGGCGGTCACCGGGTCCACTATGGCACGGCCGGTGCTGCGGTCAGCGTGGTTGATGTCAACGGCAGAAATTACCGCGACAGTACGGTTCAGGATTTGCATGATGCCGCCCGCATCTGCAATCAACTCGACAATATCCACTTCCTGCAGCGACCAATGGTATGTCGGGACATTCCTGACAACTTGGAAATGGACCTGAACTCCATTTATGCCTGTTGTTCGGGGACCACCAAACATGTGGGCGTGTCCTTCACAGACCCTGCCTATGTGAAACCCGCGCTGGAGATGCTGCATTTGATGGCGGGCGGCGAGGACAAGTGGCGTGAACGCCCGTTTGTCTCCAACTCCAACTGCTTTGTCGTGCCACCGATGAAATTCGCCACCGAAAGCTGTCAAGTGATGGAGGAATGCATCAAAGGCGGCATGCCGGTCCTGCTCTTGTCCGCTGGTATGGCCGGGGCCACGGCACCGTCGACCATCGCGGGGGCCATCGCACAGGCCTGCGCCGAATGTCTGGCAGGCCTCGTTTACGTGAATGCCGTCAAACCCGGCGCACCCGCCATCTTTGGCACATGGCCCTTCGGGCTGGACCTGCGCACCGGCGCGATGACCATTGGGTCGGGGGAACAGGCCTTGTTGACCGCAGGCTGCGCCCAGATGCATAAATTCTACAATCTGCCCGGCGGCGCCGCCGCAGGCGGATCGGATTCCAAACTGCCCGACATGCAGGCCGGTTGGGAACAGATGTGCACCAATGTCATGGCCGGCCTTTCCGGCCTGAACATGGTGTACGAGGCCGCAGGCATGCACGCGTCGCTCTTGGGTTTCTGCCTTGAATCCCTTATTCTGAGCGATGATTTGATCGGCCAGGCGCTGCGCTGCGTTCGCGGCATTGACGTCAATGACGAAACCTTGGCCCTGGATCAGATTGCAGAGGTCTGCCTGGGCGGCACGGGTCACTATCTGGGCACGGGCCAGACCCTCAACCGGATGCAGTCCGACTATGTCTACCCGGCCCTAGGTAACCGTATGTCACCCAAAGAATGGGTCGAAAATGACAAACCGGATCTGATCGCCAACGCCGTCAAGCGCAAGCAGGATATCCTGTCACAACCCAGCGCCGCGCGGTTCAGCTCAGATGTCGAAGATGCCATTCGTGCGAATTTCAACATCCATCTGCGTCACTGACCTTTGCTGGAAATTGAATTACAAAGAGCGCCCAGTTGGGCGCTCTTTTCGTTGTATCTGGTGGGGTCTTAATGCCCGATCAGGTTGGGAACAATCGTGACAACCGATGGGAACAGCCATAGCAATGCCAGCCCCACAACCTGGATCAGCACAAAGGGGATGATCCCGCGATAGATATGGCCTGTCGTTACACTCGGCGGTGCAACCCCGCGCAGATAGAACAGCGCAAATCCAAAGGGTGGCGTCAGAAAACTGGTCTGCAAGTTCACTGCAATCATAATTGTCACCCATTTCGGGTCCATCGTGCCGCCATAGATCACAGGTCCGACAATCGGGATCACGATGTAGATGATTTCAAGGAAATCCAACACAAAGCCCAGCACGAACAAGACCAGCATCACGATCAGAAAGACCTTCAGTTCATTGTCGAAACCCTTTAGAAACTGCTGGATGTAATGTTCGCCACCGAACGAAATCACAACCAGATTCAACAACTGCGACCCGATCAGGATGGTAAACACCATAGAGGTCACCTTGGCCGTTTCCCGCACCACCGGTGACAACACACCGCCCCGAAACAGGACCCAGGCCGAATAGAACAAACCAAACATGCCGAACAAATAGGTCCCCTGCGCCAAGACGAAGGCGACCCACTCTTCAAACAACACCACCTCGCGCCCCATGCGCAGGTCAAAGTTGAACCCGATCAGGATCATGATCACGACGGAAAACGCCGCCATCACCACCAGTTTCCCGGATTTTTCCTCGTCTTTCAGCTTGCGGTAAGCAGCGAGCATCAACGCCCCACCCGCGCCCAGTGCTGCAGCAGGCGTTGGATTGGTCACACCCCCCAGAATGGACCCTAGCACCGCAACGATCAGAACCAATGGCGGGAACACAACGCGCAGCAACTGGTTTTTCCCCAGCCTCCCGACCGCGTGCGTGCAACCGTAAAGCACCAGCACCGTTGGGATGGCCAGGATTAAAACGGTCATCCCCGGGGTGGTCAGCGGCCCGATCAACAGAATATCCGCAATCAACGCCAACACGATCCCCAAACCGCCGATCAGCAACGGAACCGGATCCGACAGCGGTGATACGCCACGGGCGACAACCAGGGTCAGTGCCAACAGCAAATAGGCGATCAAAACACCTGTCCCGATGGGCGGGGACGCGGCAATCTTATTAGCGAGTGCAACCTCGATCTCGTCGGGTGTCAGTTGGTGGCTTTCCACCACACCACCCGCTGCATCAATCTCGGCCTGCTGGGCAACAGCTGCATCCCAACGCTCCTGTCCGTGTAGATCAATCATCGATGCCTGACATTGTTCAGAGACATTGATACGCAGTGACGCTGTTTCACCAGCATCGGAGAAACTACCAACCACCACGTTCTGCGATCCGGCCACACCCAGATAAAGCGCTATGATGGTGCCCCCGATCAACAGGGCCGGTGCGCCCAGAAACCAGGTCATCGCCTCGCTGCGGGTCACATATTCACCCGACACGCGATCGCCGGTCACCGGCGGGGCGGCATGCGGTCTGAACAGCGCATAGCCAAAGGCGTAAAGCGCATAAAGTACGGCCAGCATGATCCCCGGCAAAAGCGCCGCCTGAAACAGCGTGCCCACCGACACCACTGCAGCTTCCCCCAAATAGGTCAGCGCATCGGAACAGCCCGCCTCTGCCGCGCGTTGTTCCTGTGCTGCGGAATAGAGGTCACCAGCCAGCGTACCCAACAGAACGATCACGATCGAGGGCGGAATGATCTGCCCTAATGTGCCAGACGCCGCAATGACGCCGGTCGCAAGCTCTGGCGAATAGTTGTTGCGCAACATGGTGGGCAGCGACAACAGACCCATGGTGACAACCGTCGCCCCGACAATCCCAGTAGAGGCCGCCAGAAACGCACCAACGACGACGACCGACACTGCAAGGCCGCCAGGCAATGGGCCAAAGACCCGCGCCATGGTGGTCAACAGATCATTGGCGATCTTTGATCGTTCCAGCGTGATCCCCATCATCACGAACATCAACACCGCCAGCAGCGTTTCAATCGACTGTCCCGCCAGAACGCGCTCATTCATCCGGTTGACAATAAAGGAAATATTCCGATCCAGGGCAAATTCCCATCCCTGAACAAATACCGGCTCTGCAATGGTCGGCAGGTCCGGGTATCGGAAATGCGAAATCTGGTCTGGGTGGATGCCCGCGCCCAGGATCGATCGATAAGCATCGCTGCCAGTATCCACTGCCTGATGGATCAACAGCCCAGAACTGTCCATCGCCGCGATGATTGCAAAGGATATGACCGCGGCCCCACCGATTGCAAAGGCCACCGGAAACCCGGTCAGAATACCCCCGAACAGACAGAGGAAGACAATGATCAGGCCAATTTCTACGCCATCAAGTCCAAAAATCATGGTGTCTCACTCGCCCCTCAATGCGTGCCTTCATAGGCTTCTTCGCCTTCGCCCAATGTATCGCGATCCAGATACAGGCCTTCGCTTTCTTCGCCTTCACACCATTCCAGAAAAGACCGGAAGAAAAACGCCACGGCATGCAAGAATACCAGCCCGGCAAAGGCGACCAGCAGAACCTTGAACAGGAAATAGGCGTTAAACCCGTTTGGGGAAAAACCGATGGTTTCCACGTTCCAGCGCATCGCGCGTGATTTCAAAAGCAACCGATCCAAGGCATCAGAGGCCGACGGTTTTGGCACGATCAAATGACGCCACAGGAAGTACCAGCCATACATCCAGGTCAGCACCGCCATGGGCATCATGAAAAACAGCGACCCCAACATATCGATCACGCGTTTGGCGCCGAAAGACACTTTGGAATAGATCAAATCAACCCGAACATGCCCACCCTGCACAAAGGTGTAGGTCACGCACAGTGCAACGATCATCGCGTTGTAAAGCTTCAGTTCCTCGGCCCACCAGCTAATGTCTTTGGTAAAGACTGACCCAGCCCCGACAGAGATACTGCTCTGCGCAAAGATGCGTTGAACAAAGACGATCATGACCTGTTGCAGCACCATCAATAGTCCCGCCCAGGCAAAGAACCGGCCGATGCCGTTGGCCATACCTTCCAGCCCCAGCACAACCGCCCACATCACCTGATGGCGCCACATACCAACGCCCGTCAAAATCAGCACCGTGACAAACACCACATAGAACAGCTCAGCCGACCCACCGTAATAGACAAACCGCATCAGCGATTGCTTGTCTTCAGCTGACCCGCTCCAGACCAGCCAGTCCAGCCAGCTTCCGGGATGAGTGACAGCATATCCGATGTTGTAAAATGCCAAGGCAATGTTGCGGAGAAATCCAACAATTATGTCCAGCATGGGTGCCTCCCCGATCGCCAGACGGCACGGTCACCGCGCCATCACAGGTGCAGGTCCCGGCTCATGCCGGATCCTGCATATTTCATAGGAAAATCAGCCCAATACGCGGTCACGCTGTGCGCGGTACGCCTCAGAAGACTTCGCAATCCAAGATGAAGAAGAGCGCATTGACACAACATATTCGTCATAGATCGACTTGAAGATGTCATCACCCATGAATTCGTCATAGACCTTGCGGCTCGCATCACCAAACGCGGTCCAGACGCTATCCGGGAATTCCAAAACCTGAACCCCACCAGAGGCAAGACGCTGCAGCGCGTCACCATTGTTCATCTGGTATTGTGCCAAGTTCCACACATTCGCGTGCCCGGCCGCGATCTCGATGGCTTTTTGCTGATATGGGCTCAGGTCATTGAACACATCCAGATTGGCCGCCACTGACAGACCAGCAGAAGGTTCGTGGAACCCAGCGGTGTAGTAGAACTTGGTGATTTCCTGGAACCCGACCTTTTCATCCGACCACGGGCCAACCCATTCCGTCCCGTCAATCGCACCAGCCGCCAGCGCCTGATAAATTTCACCACCCGGCAGGTTTTGAACCGACACGCCCAGATGGCCCAACGCCTTACCGCCCAGCCCTGGCATACGGAATTTCAGACCTTGCAGATCTTCAGGCCCGTTGATTTCCTTGCGGAACCAGCCACCAGCCTGCGATCCGGTGTTCCCGGCCATAAAGCTTTTCAGCCCAAAGATTTCGCCTAGCTCATGGTGACGCTCCATCCCGCCGCCATGATAATACCAGTTGTTATGCTCTTCCGCGGTCATGCCGAACGGAACGCCCGTGAAAAAGGCAAAGGCCGGATGCTGACCAACAAAGTAGTAATCGGCAGCGTGATACAGATCCGCCTGACCAGAACTAACAGCGTCAAAGACCTCAAAGGCACCAACCAGTTCGCCGGCATGTTTGACTTCAACTTCCAATGTGTCACCGGAAATCGCGTTGATGTTTTCTGCGGTCTTGTCCGCCGCGTCTGCCAGACCGGCAAATCCACGCGGCCACGATGTCACCATCGTCAGTTTGCGTTTACCTTGCGCGTATGCAGGTGCAGCCAGCGACGTTGCGGCAGCAGCGGATCCGCCCAGCGCGGATGTTCTTAGAAATGATCGACGGTCCATATTGATATAGTCTCCCTGAAGCGCGAGTCTCTTTTTGGCTCGCTATTAATGGCCCGGACCTTAGCGCTGCTATATCTGCAAATAAATACCCAGTACTACGTAGATCGTCTGGTTTGGTAATATATTTTTACCAATAATGTTCATTTGTGGGCAAAAGTCGCGCTCACCCACTTGCATCACCGCCTTAAAAAAGGTCGGATATGGGTGATGACTGACAACACCTCGCAAAACACCAAACGGATCAACCTGAGCTATGCACAGAAATTGTTCTTGCTGGCCACAGTCCCGCTGGTTCTGGCGGTAGCCGCGATTTCAGTTCTGGTCGCGCATCAATCCCGGCTGTTGGCAGAACGGGAAATCGCTGCCTTGGAAACTCAGCTGGTCGAAACAAAAAAGGAAGAGTTGAAAAACTACGTTACCCTTGCCCGGATGGCCTTCATCAACATCTATGGCCGTGCCGCGCCAACTGACGAACAGGCCAAGCTAAGGGTTACACAGATCCTGTCCTCCATGCTCTATGGAACAGACGGCTATTTCTTTGTCTACGATTATGACGGCACCAATCTGGTCAGCCCAAGGCGCACAGAGCTGATCACGCGCAACTGGTCCGGCCTGACGGATGCAGAGGGGACAGAGATCGTAGACACCTTGATCGAAAAGGCACGAACCGGCGGCGGCTATCACAGCTACCTGTGGGTCAAACCATCGACAGGCGAGACGGAACATATGATTTCCTATGCCATCGGCCTGCAGGACTGGCGCTGGGTGGTTGGCACCGGGGTCTTTATTGATGATGTCCTGCAGGGCGTCGCCTTGGCCAGAGCAGAAACCGAAGCACGCGTCAGGCGCACGTTCATATATATCGCCGGGATCACGATTGCGGCCCTTTTGCTGGTGTTTCTGTCCGGTCTGTTTCTGAACATCCGTGAACGCCGCCTGGCCGATGCCAAGCTCAAGGAGCTCACCCAGCGGATCATCGACACCCAAGAAGAAGAACGCGGCCGCGTTGCCCGCGAACTTCACGATGGCATCAGCCAGATTCTAGTTGGAGTCAGATATGCGATGGAACTTGCCCGAAAACGTATCTCTGCCAGTGATCCCCGGGCCGAAGAGACTGTCGAGCGCGGCATGTCCCACCTGAACGGCGCGATACAGGAAGTCCGCCGCATCAGCCGTGATCTGCGCCCGGGTGTGCTGGACGATCTGGGGCTTGGACCGGCGGTCAAATCACTGGCTGATGAATTTTCGCACCGAACCGGGATCATAGCAGAGTTCAACACCGTGGTGTTCAGAAACCGCCTGGACGAAGAGGCCCGCATCGCACTCTACCGTGTCGCGCAGGAAGCGTTGACCAATATCGAACGCCATGCCAACGCCACGCGCACCACAATTGACCTCTACGGGCACCGTCAGGGCGCAACACTCAGAATTACGGATAACGGTCTGGGTCTGGAAACCAATCCAAAGACCGTCAAGGGCACCGAAAAAACACACCCCACAGGGCTTGGTCTTAGAAATATGCAGGAGCGGATGGAACAGCTTAACGGCACATTAAGCGTGACATCCAATGGCAAGGGCACCACGATAGAGGCGCAGGTTCCCTTGTCTCATATGCTCTCTCCCGAAGGTTCCCAGCCGACGTCACACAGGTTATCATGATCGAACACCCAAAAACCAAAATCCTGATTGTAGATGACCACGCCATGGTGGCCGAAGGGATCGAGGCATTGCTTGATACATATGATGACCTGCAGGTCGTGGGGACCGCCAGAAGCGGTGAGGAGGCGATCGACCTGACCCAGCAACTGGCGCCAGACGTTGTCCTACTGGATCTGAACATGCCCGGTATCGGTGGGCTAACGGCGACGGAAATCATTCTGGAACACCAACCCGACACACACATCTTGATCCTATCCATGCATGACAGCCCGGAATATATCTCAACCGCACTCACCCACGGGGCCAAAGGATATGTGCTGAAAGATGTGCCCATCGACGAAATCAAGACCGCCATTGATCACGTCATGCGCGGCGAGCAATATCTGTGCACCGGCGCAAATGCCGCCCTCGCCCCGCGCATACAGGACGGACGCGAACCGCTGACATCCCGCGAACAGACGGTTTTGTTGGAACTTGCCCAGGGCAAATCAAACAAAGAAGTTGCCAACGCCTTGGACATCTCTGTGCGCACCGTTGAAACCCATCGCAAAAACATCAAACAAAAGCTCGGGATCAGCTCCACCGCTGGCCTGACCCGTTACGCGTTGGAACATGGCGTTCTGCAGGGAACAGGACACCTGCGTTAAGCGGATTAATTTTCGAATGTTCCGTCCTCCACCCCACTTTCGGTAATATTAATACTGTAATTCGATAGCCTCAGACACATTATTCATGAATTTGCCTGTTGACGCCCCCAAGACAGCCAAATAATGTCGCCGCCACGCAAGAAGGAGCTTCGGGTCATGAACACCCTAGTCGTCGTCGTAGGAAACAAGCGCATGGGCCGGTAACGGAAGACCATAGTCGAACCCATGCGCCCCCGCTTGACACCCGGGGGCTTTTTGTTGCGCAATACAGGGCCCAAGCGGGCGAAAGAACGGAGAACAGTGAAAATGACTCGGGCAATGACCGGTGCGAAAATGGTGATTCAGGCACTTAAGGATCACGGTGTTGACACTGTGTTCGGCTATCCGGGTGGGGCTGTCCTACCGATCTATGACGAAATTTTTCAACAAAATGATATCCGCCATATTCTGGTGCGCCACGAACAGGGCGCCGTGCACGCGGCCGAAGGCTATGCGCGCTCCACCGGCAAACCCGGTATTGTTCTGGTCACCTCGGGCCCCGGTGCCACAAACGCCGTCACCGGCATGACCGACGCGTTGTTGGATTCGATCCCACTGGTTGTTTTGACCGGCCAGGTGCCGACCTTCATGATCGGCAATGACGCGTTTCAAGAGGCCGATACCGTCGGCATCACCCGCCCCTGCACCAAACACAACTGGCTGGTCAAGGATACGTCCAGCCTTGCCACGGTGATGCATCAGGCCTTTCACGTCGCGACCTCTGGCCGCCCCGGTCCGGTTCTGATCGATATTCCCAAGGATGTGCAATTCGCCTCTGGCACCTATGTTCCAAAGTCGAAAGTTTCGACCAGCAACTATGCGCCGAAACTAAAGGGCGACATGGACGCGATCACCAAACTGGCCGAGATGATCGAAACTGCGAAACGACCGGTGATTTATTCCGGTGGCGGCGTGATCAATTCAGGACCCGGCGCCTGTCAGTTGCTGCGCGAACTGGTAGAGGCAACGGGCTTTCCCATCACCTCCACCCTGATGGGCCTTGGCGCCTATCCGGCGTCGGGCAAAAACTGGATCGGGATGCTGGGGATGCATGGTCTTTATGAGGCCAACATGGTCATGCATGACTGTGATCTGATGATTTGTGTTGGCGCGCGCTTTGACGACCGGATCACCGGACGACTGGATGCATTCAGCCCCGGATCAAAGAAGGTTCACATCGATATCGACCCAAGCTCCATCAACAAAACCGTCCATGTCGACCTGCCGATCATCGGCGATGTCGGTCACGTGCTGGAAGACCTGTTGAAAGTCTGGAAATCCCGCGGCCGCAAGACCAACAAGGGTGGCACACAGCAATGGTGGGCACAGATCGACGATTGGCGCAAAGTCGAATGCCTGAACTACACCAATTCTGACAAGCTGATCAAACCGCAATATGCGCTGGAACGCCTGGAAGCACTGACCAAGGATTACAACCGCTACGTCTGTACAGAGGTCGGTCAGCACCAGATGTGGGCCGCCCAGTATCTGACCTTCGAGGACCCCAACCGCTGGATGACATCTGGTGGGCTGGGCACCATGGGCTACGGCCTGCCTGCCTCTGTCGGTGTGCAGGTTGCCCATCCCGACAGCCTAGTCATCAATGTCGCCGGGGAAGCATCGTGGCTGATGAACATGCAGGAAATGGGCACCGCGGTTCAATACCGCCTGCCCGTGAAACAGTTCATCCTGAACAATGAACGCCTTGGTATGGTACGTCAGTGGCAGGAGCTTCTGCATGGTGAGCGTTATTCCCACAGCTGGTCAGAAGCCCTGCCCGATTTCGTAAAACTCGCCGAGGCCTTCGGCGCCAAGGGCATCTTCTGCAAGGACCCTGCCGACCTCGATGATGCGATCATGGAGATGGTCAACTATGACGGCCCTGTCATTTTCGACTGTCTGGTGGAAAAGCACGAAAACTGCTTCCCGATGATCCCCTCAGGTGCCCCACATAACGAAATGCTGATGGGAGAGGCGGATACCTCCGATGCCATCGGGGACAAGGGCGCAGTTTTGGTCTAAGCATCATGAACGCTAACGCGAACCCAAATCAAGAAACAGCAGATCTGTCAGCCTTTCGCACCCACCGCGCCTGGCAGATCTGTATTGTTGGGTGCGCGTTTACGTTATTGTTTGTCGGTGAATTCATTCGCGCAGGCATATTGCAAATGGCTCTGGATGGTTCGACAACAATCAACAACGATTTTCGTGTTTTCTGGGCAGCGGCCCGCATTGCCGTAGAGGGCCAGTATCTTAGCGTCTTTGACACTGAAGCCTTGTATGCGGTGCATCAGATGGATGAAGGAGCATGGATGCCCTGGCTCTATCCACCTGGGTACCTCATGTTGATCACTCCGTTGGGGCACTTATCCTTCGAAACCGCGTGGATACTGTTCGTTGTAGCATCTCTTGCCTTGACCCTGATCACCACCCGGCCATTTACAAAAGAAGTACCAGCGCTGTGGTTCATGGCAACTTTTGCTCCGGCAACCATACCCGCTTTGCTTATGGGCCAGAACAGCTTGATGTGGTGTGCGGGCTTAGTGGCTGCGTTTTGGGCACTGCGAGATGGGCGCCTCATACTTGCCGGAATATTCATCGGTTTACTAACGCTGAAACCGCAGCTTGGATTATTGATACCAGTGGCCCTGTTGGCAATCGGCGCTTGGCGCACGGTGTTTTCAGCTACGGCTACCACTGTCCTGATCGTGGCGGTTCCCACGCTGTTTTACGGCCTAGAATACTGGCATGAATTGTTTGATATCATCGACCGCCACAAAAACACGCTGGAAGAAAACATCGAAGAGCTGACCTTGGTCATCGGCTACTATGCGTTCTTCATTGATCTTGGCTTGTCATTGTCTAACGCATTAAAGTTGCAATGGAGCGTAATCCTTGCTTCGGCATGCTTGGTTTTCGTTGTCTGGCGGCAGCACGCGATTGGTTGGGACCTGAAATTTGCAACACTCATGTCGGCCACTATGATTAGCGTTCCCTATCTGTGGCACTATGAAATTGCTATGTTTGCACCAATCGGTTTGTTCCTGCTCAGATCAGGGGCGATCAAATTAAACATCTTTGGCGGTTTTGTTCTAGCTTCGTTGTGGATCGGAACAACGCCAATTGTAGTTGCTTCCGTCACCGGAACAGCGGACCTGCCCGTCGTTCGGCTAATCGCACCCTCAATCGCAACTGCAGCATTGATAATCTCCTTGATCGGGGCATGGCGTGCCTTTCGCCTCTACAGATCTTATGAGGCGGTCACCCAAGAATGACGCATTCACACGACACCACTGGCGCACTGGACTATCTCGTAAAAATTCGCACCCTCCAAATCTGCATTCTCGGCGCAACCGTCACGCTCTTATTTGTCATGGGCTTCATTGCCACCAACTTGATTGAGATATCCCAAACCGAGGCCGTCACGGCAGACAACGATTTTCGTATCTTCTGGGCCACGGCCAAGATTGCATTGGAACAGTCGGCGTATAGTGTTTTCGATCAGGAAAAACTGGCGGCCATCCATCAGATCAGCAAAGATTCCTGGATGCCCTGGCTCTATCCACCTGGATACCTAGCCCTGATTACTCCGTTTGGGATGATGTCCTTTGGCGTGGCCTGGATCGTCTTTCTCCTCATCTCAGTCATTGCCACGGCAATTGCTTTTCGTCCGATTGCCTCACCCACAATTCCCGTTTTGCTGGGCTGTGTTCTGGCCCCGGCCTATATCCCTACACTGATCATGGGACAAAACAGTCTGATCTGGATGGCGGTGCTGCTGTTCGCGCTTAACGCATTGCGCAATGGGCGAATGGTCTTGGCCGGGGCTCTGATCGGTTGCCTAACGCTAAAACCACAACTGGGTATTCTGATCCCATTTGCATTGTTGGCAATCAGTGCTTGGTCGACAATTGCGACGGCAACCATCGCAACAGTATTGATTGCGGCGATTCCCACTGCTTTTTATGGGCTGGACTATTGGGTACACCTGTCTGAAATCCTGTCCCAGCACAGCGCACGTGTGCAAGCCACGATCCCCGAACTAGGTGCCATGGTCAGCCTATTTTCTATGCTGACAGAATTGGGCGTTGCCACAGGTGTTGCGTTGAAACTCCAATGGGCACTGACCGCGCTATCCGCCGCAATTGTATTTGCAATCTGGCGGCGCGATGACACTGGCTGGGATTTGAAATTCGCGGTTCTTCTCATCTGCACATCCCTCGCAGTTCCATATTATTGGTACTATGAAACCGTGCTGTTTGTTCCGATCGCATTGTTCATGCTGCGCGCCGGCACGCTACGCGCCCGCTGGCCTGACCATGCATTGTTACTGGTCTTGTGGTTGGGGCTTTGCCCCATTATCGGCGCTGGCATGTACGGGTTTGAACAATTGCCCGAAACGCGCATGCTCACGCCGCCAATTCTGATCATTTGCCTCATACTGTGTCTGCGTCAGGTCTGGCGTGACCGGCATGCAACAGTATATAGAACCTAATCAACACCTGACCGATCCAAATTGGCCAGGCCCAACCACCAAGAGGTCCCATGTCCGCACTGAAAATAAAGAAAGGTGCTTCCAAGCATTCCGCCTATGACCTGCGCGACCCCCACGCAGATGTCATCGAAACTCATACGCTGGCCGTCATCGTGGATAACGAGGCCGGCGTTCTGGCTCGGGTCATTGGCCTGTTTTCTGGCCGCGGCTATAACATCGACAGCCTGACCGTGGCAGAGGTTGATCACGAAGGCCACCTGTCTCGCATAACCATCGTCACCACGGGCACACCTTCGGTGATCGAACAGATCAAGGCTCAGCTGGGCCGGATCGTCCCGGTACACGAGGTACACGATCTGACTGTCGAGGGCGATTTTGTGCAACGCGAACTGGCTTTGCTGCGCGTCCACGGTACTGGTGAACATCGGGTGGAAGCACTGCGCCTGGCCGATATCTTCCGGGCGCAGGTGGTCGATTCCACCCTTGAAAGCTTTGTCTTTGAATTGACCGGCGCACCGGAAAAAATCGACGCCTTTGCCGATCTGATGCGACCGCTGGGTCTGGGGCGGATTGCCAGGACCGGCGTGGCCGCCCTGTCTCGCGGCCGTTGAGACAGAACAGATTGAACGGGATGAGGAGAGGGGCAATACGCCCCTCTTTTCGTTTCTATGGGCCCAAATTTCCGCCTGCAAACGACCTTGTCAGGTCGCAGATTGACTGGATTTTCCATAAACTCGACGCTAGTGTCGAGATCAAGTCTAACTTCCATTCCCAAGGATCCCGCCCAATGACAACTGACATCAGCAAGGTCCGCCAATCTGTTGAAACCGCCAATGGATTGCCCAACCCCCACTATATCGATCCTCAGGTCTTTGCCGAGGAACGAGAGGCCGTCTTGTTTGCCAATTGGGCCGGTTTGGGTGTGGTCGCCGATGTGCCGGAACCAGGGGATGCAAAACCGGTGGAGTTTCTGGGGATTCCGCTGCTTTTGATGCGCGGGCGCGACAATATTGTGCGCGTCTTTCAAAACATCTGTCGTCACCGCGGCATGATCCTGGTGGAAGAACCACGCAAAATCGAGGGCGCCATTCGCTGCCCCTATCACAGCTGGTGTTACAACCACAAAGGCGGGCTGGTCTCCACCCCCCATGTCGGCGGTCCAGGTCACAACACCCATGAGAATATCAAACGCGATGAACTGGGCCTGATCGAGGTGCGCAGCCATATCTTCATGGATGTGGTCTTCATCAACATCTCCGGCACTGCTCCGGCCTTTGAAATCGCTCATGCGGAACTGATCGAGCGCTGGAAAGAGTTTAACCAACCGCTTTATCATGGCGGCACCGACAGCACATTTGCGCTGAAGGTCAAAACCAACTGGAAACTTGCGGTCGAAAACTATTGTGAAAGCTACCACCTGCCCTGGGTTCATCCCGGTCTGAACAGCTATTCCCGACTGGAAGACCACTACAATATCAATGAATATGGCCGCTATTCGGGCCAGGGCACGCTCGTCTATCGGCAACTCAAAGACGACGATGGTGACAGCTTCCCGGATTTCGCCGACTTGTCAGAGAAATGGGAAACAGGTGGGGAATATCTGGTGGTCTATCCCAATGTTCTGCTGGGTGTGCAACGCGACCACAGCTTTGCCATCGTACTGGAACCGGTCGACACCGAAAACACCGTCGAACATATCCACCTCTATTATGCCTCTGACGCAACCAAACAGGGCCTGCGGTCTAAAAACACCGCACAATGGAAAGAGGTTTTTGAGGAGGACGTCTTTGTCGTCGAAGGCATGCAAAAAGGCCGTCACGCCCCGAATTTTGACGGTGGTCGCTTCTCCCCCGCGATGGATGGGCCAACGCACTGCTTCCACGATTGGGTCGCAAGGCAATTGAATACCCATCGCAATCAGGCGATGGCCGCGGAATAGGGTCGTGTCTCTTAGTCAAGACTTGCTGGATGCCCACGCCCGTGATGATCGTAGGGCGTTGGTGTCCCTCTACACGCAGGCAGCGGATGAACAGGAGCTTGCAGGCGACGCCGATGCCGCCTGCTTCTTTCTGACCCATGCCTATGTTTTCGCGCTGGAAATGGCGCATCCATTAACGCCTGCGCTTCGAGATCGGTTGAAAGAACGCGGACGCGAAGAGTAGTCGCGCCCGTGCTGATCAAGCAGCCATTGCAGCAGCCATTTTTTCCGGGGGCATGCTAAGAACAGCATAAGTGCGTCCATCGCCGGGATTGCGATAGGTGCGGCTGATCTGTGACACGTCATATCCCAGCTGCCGCAACGACCGCGCCAATCCGGGCCGCGTTAGGCCGATCAACTGCCGCGCACCTTTCTGTGCCGCCGTTTTGACAAACCCGTCCATGATCAGTTCCAGACATTTCGCGCGCTCTGCCAAATCCTGCAGATCATCGGAAATCACAATCCGTGTGCTTTCCCAAACCTTTGGGGACGCCACGACATTATCCAAAAGATCATCAGGAATAGATCCCAGCTTCCCTTCGATCGCGTCGCGCAGCATGAATGTGTAGTTTCCCCATGACGATGTTGTCGGCATGAAACGCAATCCACCGACCACGCGCCCATCCTTGCGCACCAGCGAATAAAACGCCTGCGGCGTGTCATACTGATCCATCTCAACGTGATCATCATGCGGAATATCCCACCCAAGGGTATCCACAAAAAAGTGCTTTCTTAACTTAAGATACTCGTAAAATGCGGGGCCGAACTCGTGTAAGTTCGAAAAATTCAACCTAATATTTTCCATCTCCACTCTCCTTTAAGGAGACTCGGATAGGGTTCGGAAAGGGTTAACAATTCACAAACCCACCGTTCGATGGGTAGGCGTAGCGTGGAAAATAGACTTATTTACGGCATTTTGTTTACAATAATCGGGTGATTATTCAGAGAATCCCGTATTCCAACGACAAGGCGATGGCCTGAGAACTGGTTTTTGCGCCCAGTTTCGACTTTGCGTTTTTCAGGCGCTGCTTGATTGCGCCCAGCGAAACCCCGATTTCATCGGCGATCTGCTTCATCAACAATCCGTCCCGCATCAAACGCAAAACCTCCAGCTCAGCCTCTGTCAGGTTGGATGGGGCATGCGCCGATGAATGCAAGGCCCCCACAGCATCGGAAAGAAACCGAATTTCCGCGTCATTGAACTCTCGGTCCTCGCGGGCAAAGGTGCCAAAGCTGCGCAAACCGCCCTGATCATCGCTGCAACTGACGGCAATGCCATATTTCATGCCGAAAACCTCAGCTTGCGCCATGATTTTACGCGGATCAGGCAGGTTTATATCGCTCCAGCGGATCCAACCGTCATTGTCATAGATCCATTTCAATACGGGATCATGCAGCATGAATCCGTGCTGCGTATAGATCTCGATCCACTCCGGGGGGAAGGCGTTTTGCTCTGCCATAGGGAAAGCGAAACCAACGCGCAACGCAACGTAATACCCTTGCGGCGCCCTCTTTTGAAACTCGAATGAATGAATAGAAAGGTTCATTCGACAGCGTATCTCCAGCCTGCAATACAAATAGCAGGTGCTTTTCAACAACTTGATAATATGCAATTGTCTTGCAAGGTAGAGTAAATCTGGCAGATAATGCAACCATAATGCGAATGTACGGTCCAAATGTCTGACAATCTTTCAATCAGTCCGGTCCTTGAAAGCATCGGAAACATCTGCACGGCGGGATATGCAATCGGGTTGCATATCAAATTCACTACGCCGACTTTTTTCTTTCAGAGTTATTCGAAAGACTGGCTGACGCACTATTCAAACAAGGGCATGGTCATCCATGATCCGATCGTACGCTGGGGGTTTGAAAACACCGGCATGATCGATTGGGATGAACTGTCCGACATAGACGAACGCAATGTTCTACGCGACGCCGCTGACTATGGGCTGAACCACGGTGTGGTCATTTCACTGTTGCAGGACGGGTCCAGAACCATCGCCGGGTTCTCACGAACAGATCGCAAGTTTACAGAGGCAGAGGCCGCGCAGTTGGATGAGCATCTGACCCAACTGCACACCCTGACCAAAAACCTGACCACGCTACCGTCGGCAGAGCGCGCAGCGCTGAAACAGCTTTCGATCATCACATCGCAAGGCTGACGCCAGGTTCAAACGACAAAATTATTGATTGCGCCGCAGCACCGCCGATATCGGGGCCAGCGCCATACTGCCTGCCCGCTCGCCTTTGGCCCATTCGCTGATCGCAGTGATCGATTCGGAACGGTTGTGCCCCACCATCACGACATATCCCTCCTGCTGCGCGCGAAACGCTGCCCGATCCAGATAGCGTTGAATGACCGCGCCGCTTTGCTGTTGGTCGTCAAATACGCGGAAGGACAATGCGGCAGGCACACCATCACGATCAGCCAGTTGCGTGATCGAGTTCAATCCCTTGCCATGGCCCACAACTCCATGCCCGGATTGCGCGGCAATCGCGATAACATGTTGCGCCAACATTCGGTTCGACCCAAACCCGCCCTCAGCCTGATCCATGACAGCAACGGCCAAGGGAATGGTCGAAGACGCGCGCTCGAACGCCACCTCGACATCAACCGGCGAGGCACCATCTGGCAGGGACAGGGTGAACATCACCTCTTGACCCGCCGCGCGGTAGGCTTCTGCCCGCGCTTCGGCACCGGCAGAGGTCGCGTCGATAACAACCGTGATGGGAAAACCCAGTTGTGCTGCGGTGTTGGGGGTCAAATCCCCATCAACCGAGTCAATCAGGATGATGGAATAGACAGGTTTGCCATCGGCGTTTTCAAACGGCACCGCGTTCCAAGTCAGGGCGCCCAGAATATCCGCACCATCCGGCGCGGCATCTTCTGTTACAATTTCGGCAATCTGATCTTCGTCTCCGATACTGGGCAGACGGTTAATCGTGACATTCGGGGCCTGATCGGTGAAACCGTCGACCGGATCACCAATTCCTGTGCCCTCTTCCACAATGATATCTTCGACCGGGGTTCCGGGCTCTTCAGAATCATCTTCCTGCCCCGGCCGTTCAGGGGCGGACGTGTCGATGTCCGGTGTGGCAAACGCTGCCGGGGCCTCCGGCGCCAGGGCCAGATCGATTCCCTCTGCCCCGTCGCTTTGTTCGGTTTGCGGAACATTCGGGGCGCTTGATCCACCCTCGGGCGCATCCATTGCCACGTCTGGCGCATCCACATCAGGCGCTTCGGCTGATTCCCGCTCTGGGTCTGGTGCATCCTGATTGTCTCCATTTACCGGATCGCTTAACCCGATAAGGGGGACATTCTCATCCGGAACATCGGCAGAGGGGATCTGCGGCGTCCCTTCGGGTGCCACGGGTTCCAGCGACGCTGCCCCTTCAGTTTCCGCCAATTCTGGTGCCCCACCGGCCCCTGGCGGCAGATCCGACAACAACGACATGGCCGCCGTTCCCAGCAACCCAACCACAGTTCCACCAATGATGCCCGACAAAAACCCGCGTGCCACAGCATTCTCCGTCTGTAATATACCTCAATCCCGGCGGGTCAGCCCTTGACCCCCGGCCTGCTCTCTGACCAATTATAGCCTGACAAAGTTCCGGGATCACCCCCAATTCACGAAAGTCCGACAGATGCTGCTGATGATCGACAATTATGACAGCTTTACCTACAATCTGGTCCATTATCTGAGCGAGTTGGGGACAGAGGTTGTTGTCAAACGCAACGACGCCCTGGATGTGCAGGAGGCGATGGCCCTGCACCCCGAAGCTATCATGCTGTCCCCCGGCCCCAAGGACCCGTCACAAGCTGGGATTTGCATGGCGCTGACTGAAGCCGCCGCAGAAACCCAAACCCCACTGATTGGGGTGTGTCTGGGTCATCAGGCAATCGGCGAAGTTTTTGGTGGAAAAGTGACGCGAAGCGGTGACATCGTTCACGGCAAAATGGGCACCATGCACCATGATGGAACGGGCGTGTTTAAGGATTTGCCCTCCCCGTTTCAGGCGACACGCTATCATTCCCTGATTGTCGATCGTGACACCCTGCCCGATTGTCTGGTGGTCAACGCCTGGCTGGAGGATGGCACCATCATGGGTGTCCGCCACAAAACCCTGCCGATCCATGGTGTGCAGTTCCACCCCGAATCCATCGCCTCGGAACACGGGCATAAACTTCTGCAAAACTTTCTGGATATGGTGGGGGAACCGGCATGAGCGACGCATTAAAACCGTTGATTGGCACCGCCGCCGACCGCCCCCTGACCCGGGCAGAGGCTGAAACCGCGTTTACCGCGCTTTTTAACGGCGATGCCACGCCCAGCCAGATCGGCGGGCTATTGATGGCGTTGCGCACCCGCGGCGAAACGGTTCAGGAAATCGCCGCCGCCGCCGCCGTGATGCGCGCCAAATGCAATAAGGTTTCAGCCCCCACCGGGGCCATGGATATCGTCGGCACTGGGGGCGATGGCAAACATACGCTGAATATCTCTACCGCCACGGCCTTTGTTACCGCTGGCGCGGGCGTCGTGGTCGCCAAACACGGCAATCGCAATCTCAGCTCCAAGTCCGGTACCGCCGATGTACAGACGCAGATGGGCATCAATGTCATGGTTGGCCCCGACGTCGTAGAACGCGCCATAAATGGGGTCGGCATCGGATTCATGATGGCCCCGATGCACCACCCGGCCATCGCCCATGTCATGCCCACACGGGCAGAGCTTGGAACACGCACCGTTTTTAACCTACTGGGCCCGCTGACCAACCCGGCAGATGTGAAATTTCAACTGACCGGCGCCTTCAGCCGCGACTGGATCAGGCCGATGGCTGAAACCCTGCAATCGCTGGGATCAGAACGGGCTTGGCTCGTCCACGGTGGTGACGGCACGGATGAGCTGTCGATTGCCGGGATCAGCTGGGTTGCTGCACTGGAAAACGGCGCCGTCACCGATCACGAATTGCATCCAGAGGACGCGGGCCTGCCCGTCCATCCGTTCGAGGCAATTATCGGCGGCACGCCAGAGGATAACGCCAACGCCTTTGCCGCACTTTTGGCCGGGGAACATTCCGCCTACCGCGATGCAGTGCTGTTGAATTCTGCCGCCGCGTTGGTGGTGGCAGGCAAGGCAGGCGATCTGAAATCCGGCGTCGAAATGGCCACAACCAGCATCGATTCCGGTGCCGCCCGGGCCAAGCTTGACGGCTTGGCGGCACTAACCTCTGCCGCATGACCAATCTGGACGACTGGGCCAGCTTGCCGTTTTTTGTGCACGATTGGCCCAGAATTCGCGAAGTGCTCGATACATATACCGACGAAATACTGCCGCCCCGCAGACAGATTTTTTCGGCGCTGGAGCGAACACCGCCCGGCGATGTGCGGGTCGTTATTTTGGGTCAGGATCCCTATCCAACACGGGGCCACGCCCATGGGTTTGCCTTCTCGGTTGAACCAGATGTGCGCCCCCTACCCCGATCTTTAAACAATATTTTCAAAGAGATGCAGGATGATCTTGGGGCATCGCCCCCAAATGGTGACCTGCGCGGTTGGGCCGATCAGGGCGTGCTGCTGCTAAACACCGCACTGTCCGTGGTAGAGGGCAACGCCGGTGCCCATTCGAAACTGGGCTGGGACACCCTCGCAGGCCAAGTCATCGCAAAAACGTCCGATATTCCAACCGCTTACATATTGTGGGGTCGACACGCCCAGGCACAGGAAAAGCACATTAAACCCGGCGATCACCTGATCATTCGCACCGCCCATCCGTCCCCCTTATCCGCCCGACGCGGCTTTTTTGGCTCCAAACCATTTTCAAAGGTCAACGATTGGCTTAGGAACCGGGGGAAAGACCCGATTAACTGGACCATACGCCCATGACCCAGACCGTTCTGGACAAGATCAAAGCCTACAAGCTGGAAGACGTCGCCGCCCGCAAAGTGGCCAACCCGTTTGCACAGGTAGAGGCCGCCGCCAAGGCCGCCCCGGCCACCCGTGGCTTTGCCAATGCCCTGCGCGATGCCTCCGCCACTGGATATGGATTGGTTGCAGAGGTCAAAAAAGCCAGCCCCTCCAAGGGCCTGATCCGCGCCGATTTCAACCCGCCCGCACTGGCCAAGGCCTATGAAGCCGGGGGCGCAACCTGCCTGTCGGTCTTGACCGACACCCCAAGTTTTCAAGGCGCTGATGAATTTCTGGTGCAGGCCCGATCCGCCACCAACCTGCCCGCCCTGCGCAAGGATTTCATGTATGACACCTATCAGGTGGCAGAGGCACGCGCGCTCCATGCCGATTGTATCCTTATTATCATGGCCAGCGTATCCGATGCGCAGGCACAGGAACTGGAAGATGCGGCCTTTGGCTGGGGTATGGATGTGCTGGTTGAGGTCCATGATGAGGATGAACTGGAACGCGCCCTCGCCCTGAAATCACCGCTGCTGGGCGTCAACAACCGCAATCTGAAAACCTTCCACACTGATCTGGATACCACCAAGCGCCTATCCAAACTGGCCCCGGCAGATCGGATGTTGGTGTGCGAAAGCGGACTGAACACACCTCAGGATCTGGCAGAGATGGCGACCCACAACGCCCGCATCTTCCTGATCGGGGAAAGCCTGATGCGCCAGGATGACGTGGAAACCGCCACGCGCAATCTGCTCGCCAATCCTGTCCCAATGGAAGGGGCCGCCTAATGCCAAAGCTCACCCATTTCGACGCCGCAGGCGACGCGCACATGGTCGATGTCTCGGATAAGCCGGTAACAGATCGGGTTGCAACCGCCGAGGGTTGGGTGAAGATGCTACCAGAAACTCTTGATATCATTGTAAAAGGCGATGCGAAAAAGGGTGACGTTTTGGGCGTCGCGCGTCTGGCCGGGATCATGGGGGCTAAACGCACATCGGATCTGATCCCGCTTTGCCACCCGCTGCCGATCACCAAGGTCGCACTGGATCTGACCCCGGATGAAACCCTCCCCGGTATCCGCATTTCCGCCACGGTCAAAACCTCTGGCCAAACGGGTGTAGAGATGGAGGCCCTGACCGCCGCCTCAACCGCCGCGCTGACAGTCTATGACATGCTCAAGGCTGTGGACCGCGGGATGGAAATCGGTGGCATCCGCGTCACCCTGAAAGATGGCGGAAAATCAGGACGATACGAGGCATAGCGATGATCAGCGTTTCCGAGGCTCTTGATCTTGTCTGCGGCCTCGCCCGCCCATTGCCGGCAGAAACCGTTCCATTGGCACAGGCCAATGGTCGCGTCCTCGCCGAACACGTCCAAGCCACACGCAACCAGCCGCCCTTTGCAGGATCCGCGATGGATGGTTACGCGGTACGTGATGCGGATATCCACGCCGGCGCGACACTTGCCGTGATCGGCGAATCTGCCGCTGGGCACAGCTATGACGGCACCGTCGGTCTGGGTCAGGCCGTGCGTATCTTTACCGGTGCGCCCGTCCCTGATGGCGCCGACCGCGTGGTGATACAGGAAGATGTCAACCGCACGGGCGACACGATCACAATCGGCGATACCCTTGGCACCAAAAGCCATATTCGCCCCGCCGGGGATGATTTCAGGGAGGGCGACACATTGACCGCCCCCCGCCTTCTGGGCCCAGGTGATTTATCGCTGCTGGCATCGATGAACATCCCCTCAGTCACCGTCACCCGCCGCCCCGATATTGCCATTCTGGCGACAGGCGACGAACTTGTCATGCCCGGCGAAGCCCCCTCTGCCGATCAGATCATCGCCTCAAACGGTTTTGGGTTGAAAGCGTTGCTGGAAGACGCAGGCGCCACCGTGCGCTTGCTGCCCATCGCACGGGATACCAAGGCGTCGCTGCGGGCCTGCTTTGAACTGGCCACAGGGGCGGATCTGCTGGTCACCATCGGCGGGGCCTCTGTCGGTGATCATGACTTGGTCGGCGATGTTGCCGCAGAATTGGGTATGGATCGCGCCTTCTACAAGGTCGCCATGCGCCCCGGCAAGCCGCTGATGGCTGGGCGTCTTGGCGACATGGCGATGGTTGGCCTTCCAGGCAATCCGGTGTCATCGCTGGTCTGCGGTCATGTATTTTTGAAATCAATGATCCGTAAATATCTTGGTCACACAAATATTTACGACACACAGTTAATATCCACACTTTCCCATGATGCTGATCCCAACGGCCCCCGCGAACACTATATGCGTGGCCGCGTAGATGCAGATGGGCTGACGATTTTTCCCCGGCAAGACAGCGCCCTGATGACAGTTTACAATGACGCCAATGCCTTGATTGTTCGGCCACCCAACGATCCGGCCCGCAAAACAGGCGAAGTGCTATCCTACATCCCAATCTAGGTGCTTCGGCCCCACCTGTTGACACAAAGCGGGAACACGCATAGAACATTACTTGAACAAGCGTGGAACGAACCGCGCCCATATGACAATGTTCATGCGAAAACGGAGGCACAGGCCATGTTGACCCGAAAGCAGTTGGAACTCCTTGAATTTATCAACAAACGCGTCGCGCTTGACGGGGTGCCACCCAGTTTTGATGAGATGAAGGAGGCGCTGGATTTGCGCTCAAAATCCGGTATCCACCGCCTGATCACAGCATTGGAGGAACGCGGCTTTCTGCGCCGTCTTGCCCACAAGGCCCGCGCGATCGAGATTATCAAACTGCCCGACGCGCTTGGCGGTGACAGCTTCAGCCCCCGCGTGATTGACGGTGATCGCCCCGACAGCCTGCCCGCCAAGGCCCAACCGGCACAGCAGGGCGCGGCGGTGGAACTTGAAATTCTGGGCCGCATCGCCGCCGGTGAACCCATACAGGCGATCGAGGATGGATCGCGCACCCGCACCGTTCCCGGCTACATGCTGACCAGTTCAGACCGGCACTATACGTTAGAGGTCCGCGGCGATTCGATGATCGATGCGGGCATCAATGATGGTGACATCGTCGTGATCCGTGAAACCACCAGCGTGAACAATGGCGATATCGTTGTGGCCCAGATCGAGGGCTATGAGGCAACGCTGAAACGCTTTCGCCGTCGCGGCAATATGATCGCTTTGGAGGCTGCAAACCCCGCCTATGAGACCCGCGTTCTGCCCGAAGGGGCGGTTGCGGTACAGGGGCGGCTGGTAGGACTGATCCGCACTTATTGATCCGGCATGGGGTCCTCTGTCCACAAGCGGTGGCCTGAAAGATCTGTCACGGTTATTTCTCTGACCTCTTTGCCCTCAAGGTAGGCAGCGCGCGCACCGCTGCGCCGTAATGCGATCTGATCCAAAACCCGGCATCCGCCGTCCAGTTCTGGCATCTCAGCGCTGCTGATGATCCATACGTCGGGGCGGCACAGCCCAGCTGCATGCGCAATATCTGACTTGCGCGTCAGGTGGATGAACGTAATGTCACCCAATTGCGCGGACATGATGCTGCCATCCGCCGTGAACCCCGGCCGGGCAAAGCCATCAACCTGATCCACAGGGGCGCCGTCGTTTTCCAGCCAAACACGGGCCGAAAACCCATCTCCGCGTGCCTTGCTTAACGTACGGCCCTCTGGCCCCATCACCCCAACCAAACCGCCAGAGCCCGCAATCAATACAACCGGTCTATCTGCCCCGGTCCAGATCACCAGGGCGGCCATAACAACCGGCACACTCAACCATCGCCCTGCCCCCTGCCAGATCGCGCAGATCAACAGCCCCATAGACAACAGCGGAAGCCCCCAAGCCCCGGGCGATGCGACATGGCTCACCACTCCATCCCAGGTCGATATCCACCCAGCCACGCTCAGAATCCAGACGATGCCCAGCTCCATCACCCACAGGCTGATCGTCTCTGCCCCAAATGGCCACAGCACCACTGACACCACCGCCGCTGGCATCACCACCAACCCCATTACCGGCACGGCCAACAAATTGGCGATCAGCCCGAAATGCGAAATCTGGTTGAAATGCGCCGCCGCATAGGGTGCCGTGGCCAACCCCGCAACCGCGGAGGACAGAACCGTCGCCATCACCGGACGCAACCAGCGTGGCAGGGCGTTCTGATCAAACCGCCTAAGCCCATCAAACACAGCAACCAATGCTGTCGTGGCGGCAAAGGACATCTGAAACCCCGGGCTTAGCAAACTGTCGGGACGCAGCGTCAGAATGATCAGCGCGGCCACCGCGACCGCGCGCAATGTGATCGCCCGCCGGTCCAACATGACCGCGATCAACATCACCGACACCATGACAAAGGCCCGCATGGTCGCGACGCTTCCCCCCGACAGCGCCAGATAGGCAGCCCCGATGATCACGGCGGTTCCAGCGGCGATCTTTTTGGTCGGCCAGTAAAGCGCGACCCAAGGCCACAAGGCCAGGCCATATCGTGTCGAAGCAAAGACAAAACCCACCAATAACCCCATATGCAACCCGGATATGACCAACAGATGCGCCAGATTTGTACGCCTCAGCGCCTCAACCGTGTCACGGGACAGGCCGCTTCGGTCTCCCGTTGTGATCGCCACCGCAACAGATGCGGTCGCGTCATTCATATTCTGATGCATCGCATGGGCAATATCGTCCCGCAATCGGGCAACCCACCAGCGCGGGCCACCATCAGATGGGGCAAGGACCAGCGCAGGCGCACGGGTGTAACCAACCGCCCCTAAGCCCTGAAACCAGGCCAGACGCCGGAAATCAAAGCCACCTGGTTCGACCGGGCCTTGCGGCGGTGACAGATGCGCGGTCATCATCACAATTTGCCCGGCCTCAGGGGTCAGATAGGGCTGTTCACCATGCAATGATATCCTGACCCGTTTAGGCGTGCGCGCGGGTGCCATCCGGCGCAACACGACCTGATCCAGCGTCAGGCGCGGTTTGTCCGATTGTGACCGGTCAATGGCGATGATCCGCCCCTCGACCGGGCCATAATACCGAAAATCCAGAACGGGCGCACGGACCAGATGGGCCTGCGCCCCGGCCACCATAAACCCCGCCAGACAGATCGCTGCGAAAATGGTCAGGGGTTGCCAATCCTCTGGCACACGATACGTCAACCACACGCACAATATCAGGCCCGCGGCAATTGCCCCGTAGCACAACACGCCCGGCTCGGTGCGCAACAGAAAATAGCCGCCAATTCCACCCCCATAGCCCACCGGCAGCCACAGGAACAATCGCCCCCGCTGTCGGGCCAGAC
Organism: Roseovarius sp. YIN77; assembly: GCF_057219155.1. Classification (NCBI taxonomy): domain Bacteria; kingdom Pseudomonadati; phylum Pseudomonadota; class Alphaproteobacteria; order Rhodobacterales; family Roseobacteraceae; genus Roseovarius; species Roseovarius sp. YIN77. The sequence goes on along the minus strand of NZ_JBXVVI010000010.1, from coordinate 46,593 downwards.
TATCCAATATCAGACGCACCCTTGTCCCTGCCTCGCTCGCCTACTACAACACGCTCAAACACAGTCCCCCCGCATGGTTTCCAAAAGGTTAACGCGCCCCATGTCTGACACACAGGTCGTCACCCGTTTCGCCCCGTCCCCAACCGGTTTTTTGCATATCGGTGGGGCCCGTACTGCGCTTTTTAACTGGCTCTACGCTCGTGGCCGGGGCGGGAAGTTTCTGCTTCGGATCGAGAATACGGACCGCGCCCGTTCCACACCCGAGGCCACGCAAGCCATTTTGGACGGGATGACATGGTTGGGTCTGGATCACGACGGAGAGGCGGTTAGCCAGTTCGAACGCGCCCCGCGCCATGCAGAGGTTGCCCATGCCATGCTGGCTTCTGGCCATGCCTACAAATGCTTTTCCACTCAGGAAGAAATTCAGGCCTTTCGGGATCAGGCCAAGGCAGAGGGTAAATCCACTCTCTTTCGGTCCCCCTGGCGTGACACCGACCCTTCCACCCATCCCGACGCCCAGTTTGCCATTAGGATAAAGGCCCCACGCGACGGCGAAACCGTGATCGAGGATCAGGTTCAGGGCACGGTAACGTTCAAGAACGAAACGCTGGATGACATGATCGTGCTGCGTTCGGATGGCACACCCACCTACATGCTGGCCGTTGTCGTCGATGATCATGATATGGGCGTGACCCATGTGATCCGCGGCGATGACCACCTGGCCAATGCCGCCCGCCAGTCGATGGTTTACAATGCCATGGGCTGGACTATTCCGGTATGGGCGCACATTCCGCTGATCCACGGGCCTGATGGCAAGAAACTGTCCAAGCGTCATGGCGCTTTGGGGGTTAGTGAATATCAGGCCATGGGCTATCCCTCGGCCGCGATGCGCAATTATCTGGCGCGCTTGGGGTGGAGCCACGGCGATGATGAGTTTTTCACCGATGCGCAGGCCAAAGACTGGTTTGATCTTTCCAGCATCGGAAAATCGCCCGCCCGTTTTGATTTCAAAAAGCTAGAGAATCTGTCCGGGCGCCATATGGCCATTTCAGATGATGCCGCACTGCTGCATGAATTGCGCGGATTCCTAGAAGTTTCCGATCACCTCGCCCTGACGGACGATCAAATTTCCGAATTGTCTCGGGCCATTTATTGCCTGAAGGATCGCGCCAAAGACTTCGGTGATCTTATTGATAAAGCTGGGTTTATTTTAAACTCCCGCCCCCTTCCCTATGATGAGAGGTCATCAAAATCACTTGATGATGTATCCCGTGGTATACTGAAGGAATTGACGCCGCAGCTGCAAAATGCTAGCTGGAGCCGTGACGCATTAGAGGCAGCTACTGCCGCGTTCGCAGAGGCGCGTGACCTGAAACTGGGCAAAGTGGCAGGGCCACTGCGCGCCGCGCTGTCGGGCACAGGCGCATCGCCGAGCGCATTCGACATGATGTTGGTACTGGGGCGAGATGAAACAATCGCCCGGATAAACGATCTGGCTGGCTAGGGGGACCGTTCCCTCTGACCTGCCCCACCGATAGACGGTGATCGAAAGCAGAGAGGGAGAGACATGTCAGACCAAAGAACCGCCAAGCTGACCTTTGACAACAAACAATTGGACCTTCCGATCTATTCGCCAACCGCCGGCCCTGATGTCATAGACATTCGGCGCCTTTATGCGGATGGCGGAGTCTTCACCTATGATCCCGGCTTCACCTCAACTGCCAGCTGCGATTCCGCCATCACCTATATCGATGGGGATCAGGGCATCTTGCTGCATCGCGGCTATCCAATTGATCAATTGGCAGAAAAATCCCATTACCTAGAGGTCTGCTACCTGCTGCTTTATGGCGAGCTGCCAACCGCGCATGAACTGGAAGATTTTGAAGCCCGCGTCACCCGCCACACCATGGTGCATGAACAGATGCACAACTTTTTCCGTGGGTTCCGTCGCGATGCACACCCGATGGCAACCATGGTCGGGGTCGTGGGCGCGATGTCGGCCTTCTATCATGACTCACTAGACATTTCCGACCCGGAACAACGCGAGGTCGCCTCTGTCCGGATGATTTCCAAACTGCCGACGATTGCGGCGATGGCTTATAAGTATTCGATCGGCCAGCCCTTTATGTATCCCGATAACACGTTGGATTATGCGTCAAACTTCCTGCGCATGTGCTTTGCCATTCCGGCCGAAGAATATGTCGTCAATCCGATCCTCAGCCGCGCGATGGACAGGATCCTGACCCTGCACGCAGATCACGAACAAAATGCCTCAACCTCAACCGTGCGTCTGGCCGGTTCTTCGGGGGCCAACCCGTTTGCGTGTGTTGCAGCCGGTATCGCATGTCTGTGGGGGCCTGCCCATGGCGGCGCCAACCAGGCCTGCCTTGAAATGCTGAAAGAAATCGGCACCCCTGATCGCATCCCCGAATTCATCGCCCGCGCCAAGGACAAAAACGATCCTTTCCGCCTGATGGGCTTTGGTCACCGGGTCTACAAAAACTTCGACCCGCGCGCGACGGTGATGAAACAATCTGCCGACGAAGTGCTGGAGCTTTTGGGCGTCGATGACAACCCGATCCTGCAGGTCGCGAAGGAGTTGGAAAAACAGGCTCTGAACGACCCGTATTTTGCAGACAAGAAACTCTTCCCCAATGTCGACTTCTATTCCGGCATCATTCTAGAGGCGATGGGCTTCCCAACATCCATGTTCACGCCGATCTTTGCCATCAGCCGCACCGTCGGCTGGATCTCTCAGTGGAAAGAAATGCTGGGCGACCCAACCCAGAAAATCGGTCGCCCGCGACAGTTGTACAAGGGCGAGACATCACGCAACTATGTGGATGTCGAAAAGCGCTGAACTATTGTTCGGCATATTAAGGCATTCAAATGTATACGGAATCGCGACAAAGCCGCCCACGGGGCGGCTTTTCCAACTGGAGGCCAAAAAGGCGTGATTTTCGCTCACAAACCCGAAACAATCGTTACATCTTAATCACATTATAGTGCGCAACAGACCGTTTCCGTGAAATTTTCTTTCTTTGGCCATGATTTGGGTGCTCCCTACATTCAAGGGCCCGCCAGTGACCCATCTGAGAGCAGAGAGGGCTAGGCCCAAAGTAGGAGGAAGCATATTATGGCTTCGCAATACCCACCGGATGCACATCGTCCACAGGATGTGTCACAGGACAAAACACCTGATAATGATGATCAGCCCCTTCAAACTGACCATGTTTATCAAGAATGCTCAGACCAGGACCGGCGTGATTTTGTCCGCAACATTGATTGGGCTAGCTTCTAATCTCAATTGCGCCAACTCCCTGACATGATACTCTGGTTTCATGTCGAAACCCGTGTCCTCTCTCCGAAATTTAGGCCCCGCCATGGATGCCGCCTGCGCCCGCGCTGATATTCACAGCGCCGACGAAATCCGGGCCCTTGGCGCAGATGAAACCTACCGCCGCCTGCTTCTGTCAGGCACCCAACCCCACTTTATCGGCTATTACGTGATCGAAATGGGCTTGCAAGGCCGCCCTTGGAACGACTGTAAGGGTAAAGAAAAAGAAGCGCTGCGCATACGTTTTGACGCCATTGTCGCCTCGGTCAAACCCAAACAGATATTGGGGATAGAGCGGATTTTGGATCAGATCGGTGTGGTGGAACGGCGATAAGTTCGTCACCTGAAAAATCCGATGTCGTGGATGTACCAAGCCCTTGTCGCAAATTTCTTAGTTCTTGCGCGCCCTTCCCTGCAAACCTGCCAACAAGATGCGGGAACAGGGAATAGGACGCCCCTCTTAAAGAACCTTGGCGAAGTCGCCCACGAATGCTGCACGCGCTTTACCAACCGACCTTTCCTAACCATGGCGCCCTCGGGCGAAACATGGACCTACGGCGCGTTTGAAACATTGGTCAATCGAACCGCGCACGGTTTGCTAGGCTTTACAGGCACAGCCCCGTCGCATGTCGCGATCATGCTGGAAAACAGCGCCGAATATCTGGCGGCATCCTATGCTTTGCATAAAATCGGCGCGATCGAGGTGTCGATCAACCGCGCCTTTCGCGGCCCGTCACTGGCGCGCACCATCGCCCTGACACATGCACCCATTGTGATCACCTCCCCCACCCATTTCGACGCGCTGGCAGGCATTCAGGCGGAAATTCCCGATGTCAAAACCCTGATCGTCACAGGTGGCACCGAAACGGCGCGTGTGCATTTTCCCGACCTCGACATTGTCCAATTTGATGATCTCTTGTCAGATCGCACAGATCACCTCCCCAATCCCAATTCCGACCTGTCCCCTGCCGCGATCATGTTCACTTCCGGCACCACAGGCGTATCCAAAGGCTGTCTGCTTTCGCATCGCTACGCCGTGCGAACGGCAGAAAACGTCATCCCCGCATTTCGTGTCACCGGCGACGATACGGTTTATTCCCCCTACCCGCTCTCCCATATCGGTCCGGCCTATTACGACGCCCTGCCCACAATGATGACCGGCGGCCGATTGATCCTGCGCGACGGCTTCAGTCTGTCCGCCTTCTGGTCCGAAATCTGCGACTATGGCGTCACATGGTTCATGATGCTTGGCTCGGTTCAGCAACTCCTCTGGTCTGCCGCAGAACGGCCAGAGGAACGCGCGCACAAGGTCACCCGCTGCTGGGCCACCCCCGCCCCTGTGCCCAAGGCGCAGTTTGACGCCCGCTTCAATACCCATCTAATCCCCGGCGGCGGCTATGGATCCACCGATGCGGGCTGGGTGGTGGCCCCGCAATGGGATCACCCCGGCGGGATCGTCTTGCCGGAATTCGAGGTCGTCATTCATGACGACAATGACAATCCCCTCCCCCCAAACACCCCCGGCGAAATGGTCATCCGCCCGCGAGAACCTGGCGTAATGTCCGACGAATATGTGGGCCAACCCGATATCACCCAACGCAGCCGCCGGGGCGGATGGTTTCACACCGGCGACATCGCGAAACTCGACAAAAACGGCCTGTTCTACTTCATCTGCCGCAAGGCCGAACGCATCCGTGTCCGCGGCGAGATGGTCTCTGGCTTTGAGATCGAGGAAGGCATCCTGACCCACCCCAATATCGAGGATTGCGCCGTCATCGGTATTCCCAGTCCACTTGGGGAGGAAGATATCAAAGCCTTCGTCGTGATGAAACAAGGCAAGACCCTTTCGCCCGACGCGCCAAAGGGTCACTGCCGCGCAAAAATGGCTAAATTCATGGTGCCTGCAGAGATTGAATTTCTCACCGAAATCCCCCGCACGCCCACCGGCAAGGTTGAAAAGGGCAAACTGGCAAATCAGCAGCCGACACAGAATTGCCCGCCCCTTCCTTTCGCCCCAAATACCTCGGGGTGAATTGGTCCGAAGGACCAAGAGGGGCAGCGCCCCTTACGTAAAACGCCCGCGCATTTCTGCACGGGCGTTTAGAATTCTAAAATCGCAGGATGGCTTAGCCAACCAGTTCAAGTCCAGCGAAGAAATAAGCGATCTCAACAGCCGCAGTTTCCGGGGCGTCGGAACCGTGGACAGAGTTCTCGCCGATGGACAGGGCGAACTCCTTGCGGATCGTGCCATCGGCAGCTTCGGCCGGGTTGGTGGCGCCCATGACTTCGCGGTTTTTCGCAATTGCGTCTTCGCCTTCCAGAACCTGAACGACGATCGGCTCGGATGACATGAATTCGCACAGTTCGTCATAGAACGGGCGCTCAGCGTGGACTGCATAGAAAACACCAGCCTGGGCTTTGGTCAGGTGGATGCGTTTTTGGGCAACGATGCGCAGGCCAGCGGCCTCCAGCTTGGCGCAGATGGCGCCAGTCAGGTTGCGTTTGGTGGCGTCGGGTTTGACGATCGAAAATGTGCGTTGGATAGCCATGTCAGTCTCTTTCATTGATGGTTCAGGTCGCGGGGACACCCCCGGAAATTCTGTGGCCGCGCTTAACATGGGCAGAACCGGTTGAAAAGCCGTGATTGACCATTCCGCGCGGCTCAGGCACATGGCCTCTATGTTAAAACTTCGAGACATATCCTATTCCGTCGATGGCCGTCTGCTGATCGACCATGCCTCCGCCACCATCCCCACGGGGCACAAGGTCGGCGTGGTTGGGCGCAACGGTACCGGCAAGACCACGCTCTTCAATCTGATCCGGGGTGAATTGACGCTGGAAACCGGGCGCGTCGAATTGCCCAAGGCCGCCCGCATCGGTGGCGTCAGCCAAGAGGTCCCTTCTTCTGAAACCTCGCTTCTGAATACGGTTCTGGCGGCCGATACGGAACGCGCGGCATTGCTGGCAGAGGCTGACACCGCAACAGATCCGACCCGCATCGCCGATATCCAGACCCGTCTGGCCGATATCGACGCCTGGTCGGCAGAGGCACGGGCCTCCTCAATCCTGCGCGGCTTGGGGTTTGAGGCGGAAAAACAATCGATGCCCTGTTCGGCCTTTTCCGGCGGCTGGCGGATGCGCGTGGCCTTGGCCGCCGTACTGTTTTCCGCCCCCGATCTGTTGCTTTTGGACGAACCAACCAACTATCTAGACCTGGAAGGCGCGATCTGGCTGGAAAACTATCTGGCCCGCTATCCGCATACCGTCCTGATTGTCAGCCACGATCGTGGTCTGTTGAACCGGGCAGTGGGTGGCATCCTGCATTTGGAAGATAAGAAACTGACCCTCTATCAGGGGGGCTATGACACCTTTGCCGAAACCCGCGCCGCCCGACTGGCCGCAGCAGAGTCAGAGGCTAAGAAACAAGACGCCCGTCGCGAACATTTGCAAAGTTTTGTTGATCGGTTCCGCGCCAAGGCCACAAAGGCCAAGCAAGCGCAAAGCCGCTTGAAAATGATCGAAAAGATGAAACCGATCACCCGCCCGCAAGAGGCCGCATTGAAACGGTTCTCTTTCCCGGAACCTGAAGAGCTGTCGCCGCCCATTGTGAATCTCGAAGGGGCGTCCGTGGGCTATGGCGACACTGTAGTTTTGCAGCGATTGAACCTGCGGATCGATCAGGATGACCGGATCGCGCTTCTGGGTAAGAACGGTGAGGGAAAATCCACTCTATCCAAACTGTTGTCAGACAGACTTCCGGTGATGTCCGGGCAAAAAACCAGCGCCAACAAACTGCGCGTCGGTTACTTCGCGCAACATCAGGTGGATGAGCTGTATATCGACGAAACGCCACTGGAACATATCCGTCGCTTGCGCCCAAACGAAACCCCGGCGAAACTGCGCGCCCGCATGGGCGGCTTTGGCATCGGTTCCGAACAGGCCGATACCGTCGTCGGGCGGCTTTCGGGTGGTCAAAAGGCGCGGCTCAGTCTGTTGCTGGCCACCATCGACGCGCCACATATGTTGATCCTTGACGAGCCGACCAACCACCTGGATATCGAAAGCCGCGAGGCACTGGTCGAGGCCCTGACCGCCTATTCCGGTGCGGTGATCCTCGTCAGCCACGACATGCACCTTCTGTCCCTGGTCGCGGATCGGCTGTGGCTGGTCAAAGGCGGTACTGTTACGCCCTACGAGGATGATCTGGCGTCTTACCGAAAACTTCTGTTAACCCGCGACGCCCCGGAAAAATCTGCCAAATCCAAACCCGTACCGATCGAAAAGAAACCCGGCCGCGATCAGATCAAAGCGCTAAAGGCAGAAGTGAAGAAATGCGAAGAACGCCTTGAAAAACTGGCGGATATGAGCACCAAGCTCAGCGAAAAATTCTCTGACCCCGATCTCTATGACAAATCCAATCCGCAGAAAATCGCTGTCTGGCAGAAAAAATATGGCGAACTGCGCGATGCCCAGGCCCGGGCCGAGGAAATGTGGCTGACCGCGCAGGAAAAACTGGACGCAGCGGGAGGGTAAGATGGCGCAACACTCCAATCACCTACGCCAACCCATCGGCGCACCGATTGACATTTCTTTCCCACGCCCCACGCCGCCAGATACGCCGATGACCGGCCGCAGCTGCACGCTTGTTCCATTAGACCCGCAAGTCCATGGGCAGGCATTGTTTGAGGCCTATGTCGCCGATGCCGAAGATCGCGTATGGACTTATCTACCCTATGGCCCGTTTCAAGACTTTGACGCCTTCAACACGTGGATGCAGACCACCTGCACCGGCCCTGACCCAAAATTCCATACGATTTTAAGTACAGAGGGCTCCCCGGTTGGCGTTGCCAGCTATCTGCGCATCACGCCGCAGGCCGGGGTGATCGAGGTTGGGCATATCAATTTTTCCCCGGCGCTTCAGCGAACTGTGACCGCGACAGAGGCGATGTATCTGATGATGGTCCGTGTTTTTGACGAACTGGGCTACCGCCGGTACGAATGGAAATGTGATGCCCTGAATGCCCGGTCCTGCCGCGCGGCAGAGCGGTTGGGATTCACCTACGAGGGCAAGTTTCGCCAAGCTACCCATTACAAAGGCCGCAACCGTGACACCGCCTGGTTTGCCATCATTGATCAGGATTGGCCGCAGATCAAAGCCGGATTTCAGCGCTGGCTTTCACCCGCTAACTTCGATAATTCAGGCCAACAGATCAATCGACTACAGGACCTGATCAAAAGGTAACTCATGGATATCGCCGCCCTCATCACCGCTTTCATCACGATTTTCGTGGTCGTCGATCCCATCGCGTTGGCCCCGCTCTTTGTCACACTGACCGTTGGGGCCGGCCATAAGGAACGCCGCGCCATTGCCATCCGTGCCTGTTTGACGGGCGGTGGAATTCTGTTTGCTTTTGGCCTGTTTGGCGAGGCGGTTCTGGGAATTGCCGGAATTTCCCTGCCCGCCTTTCGCATCGCGGGCGGCATCCTGCTCTTTCTCACAGCGCTTGAAATGCTGTTTGAACGCCGCACCCAACGACGGCGAGGGCAGGCCTCTTCCGTCAATGATCCGTCGATCTTTCCTCTGGCCACACCATTAATTGCCGGCCCCGGGGCCATTGCCACCATCATACTGCTGACCGGGGAGGCCGGCGATGACATGACCGCAAATATTGCCGTCTTTGGCATGTTGTTTGTGGCGTTGAGCCTTGTTTTTATTGCGTTTCTGATGGGCACATTCATCGAACGTGCGCTCGGTGAAACCGGCATCAATGTCGTCACCCGGCTTTTTGGGATGATGCTGTCCGCCCTGTCTGTGCAATTTGTCATTGACGGGCTGCGCGCACTTGGCATCGTGTAGCACACACCCGGATCAAAGGAGCGCCCCGTGGACCCAGACCAGCTTGGCCGCCTGATTTACCTTGTCATCCTAGGTGCGGCGGTGATTGGTTGGTTCATCGCCCAAAATCGCAATGCAATGGGCAAAACCACCCAATATGCAATGATTTGGGGGCTGATCTTTATCGGGGTGATCGGGGCGGTCGGGCTATGGGGCGACATTCGCAACGATATCCTGCCACGCCAATCCGTGTCCCCAAACGGCACCCAGATCGAAGTCCCCCGCGCCCAAGATGGTCATTACTATCTGACACTTCATCTGAACGACACACCAACCCAATTCACCGTGGATACCGGGGCTACCGGCATTGTTCTGTCCCAAGCTGACGCCCGCCGGATCGGGATCGATACCGACACGCTCGCCTATTTGGGTCAGGCACACACCGCCAACGGAATTGTGCGCACCGCCTATGTTCAATTGAATGTGATAGAGATCGGCGCCATTCAGGATCGCAACGTACCTGCCTATGTCAATCAGGGTCAGATGGATGGCTCATTGCTGGGCATGGATTACCTGAACCGCTTTGATCGGATAGAAATTACCGGCAACACGCTGATCCTGACCCGTTAAGGTACCTCCATGCACAGCACCAAAACCATCAATGTCATTTCCTGCCATGCAGAGGGAGAGGTCGGAGATGTGATCGTCGGGGGCGTCGAACCGCCGCCGGGGGACACGCTGTGGGATCAGCGCGATTTCATTGCCCGCGACGAAACCCTGCGCAACTTTGTACTGAACGAACCACGCGGCGGGGTCTTTCGGCATGTGAACCTACTAGTGCCGCCCACGGACCCCCGGGCTGACGCCGCCTTTATCATCATGGAGCCCGAAGACACCCCGCCCATGTCCGGGTCAAACTCGATCTGCGTGGCAACCGTGCTGTTGGACAGCGGCATGATAGAAATGACGGAACCCGTGACCACCCTGACCCTGCAAGCCCCCGGCGGGCTGGTCCCGGTGCGGGCAGAGTGCAAAGTGGGCAAGGCCCAGCGCATCACCATCCAAAACGTCCCCTCTTTCGCGGACAGGTTAGACGCGACGCTCGAGGTCGCGGGCCACGGCACGCTCACCGTCGATACCGCCTTTGGCGGCGACAGTTTTGTGCTGCTGGATGCGCAGGCGCTCGGGTTTTCCATCACCCCGGACGAGGCCGCCGATCTGGCGCGGCTGGGCGCACAAATCACCGATGAGGCTAATGAACAGCTGGGATTTTCCCATCCGGTGTTGGATTGGACCCATATTTCTTTCTGCCAATTTACCGGCCCGCTCAGCCGTCAAGGCAACACGCTCACTGGCGCCAACACCGTCGCCATCAAACCTGGAAAGCTTGACCGCTCCCCCACCGGCACCGGCTGCTCCGCCCGCATGGCAGTGCTGGCTGCTCGTGGTCAAATGCAGGCCGGGGACACTTACATCGCACGGTCCGTCATCGGGTCTGAGTTTCATTGCAAGTTCACCTCCGGCCCTTCCGTCGGCGACAAACCCACCATCCAACCTGAAATATCCGGTCGCGCCTGGATCACGGGCACCCTTCAACACATGCTCGACCCCACTGATCCCTGGCCCCGCGGATACCGCCTCTCAGACACCTGGGGCGCAAGTTGATCGGCCACAGATGACAAACCACACATTCTGAGCTATAGTTTCCGTTGGGTAAGTTCACCCAGCTGGTAAGGTAATGATTTATGGAATACGGACTTACACTGGGCGTCGCATCCGGCGCGGCAGGAAGGCATGGTAGCGGATTTGGTGGATTTGCCAATTACATGATATCCGAACCGATCGGATTACTCGCCATCGGTGCAGCGGTCGCAATAATTATTTTGATTGTCTGGTTACGCTAATCTGCATTCACTTCTCCGCCTTCTTCTGCCACCGCCCGGCCTCTTGCGCCCAGTATTGAAGGCTACATTCGGCCTCAGACAGCGTCTTCCATTGTCCGCGCGCATGGCTGACGGCCTCTGGATCATTTCCGTCAAAAATCACGCAGACCCGTTCCATTCGGGCCACCTCCTCAGGTGTTACTTCGGCCCCATCAATGCTCATCAGGCAACTGGCTCCGTTGGGAAAATCCGCGCCCGTTGTCAGCAGGATTGGCTGATCCGCGTCAAAGCCTGTACCCGCCCGACCATGTGGCAAAAACGCCTCTTCATGGCCCAGCCACAGCTTTTGATCCAACCAATCCAGGCGTGCCACATCCGGCCCGCGCACCACCACCCGCCAGCCCGCAGCACGCGCCTTGCCCAACAACATGGGCAAGGTCACTTCCAGCGGGTTGTCCGTTAGGTGATAGAAATAGGCCGCGCCCACTTGATCAGACCTCCTGCAGATCCCGGATCAAACGATCCAGCGCCATAACCCCCCAACCGGTCGCACCATTGGGGGCCAGCGTGCTTTCGGTGCTCAAACTCGCCACCCCGGCAATATCCAGATGGATCCACGGGGTTTCACCCTTGATAAACCGCTGCAAGAATTGCGCCGCAGTGATAGAGCCGCCTGGCCGCCCACCCACGTTCTTCATATCCGCAATGCGTGATTTTATCTGCTTGTCATAGGCCGCGCCCAGGGGCATCCGCCAGGCACCTTCGCCCTCGGTCCCTGCGGCCTTAAGGAACGCATTGCACAGCGCATCGTTGTTGGAAAACACGCCGGCGTTTTCGTGACCCAACCCGATGACAATCGCACCGGTCAGCGTGGCCAGGTCAATCACGCCCGTAGGATTAAATCGCTCCTGCGCATACCACAGCACATCGGCCAGAACCAAGCGCCCCTCAGCATCGGTGTTGATCACCTCAATGGTGTCGCCCTTCATCGATTTCACCACATCACCGGGGCGTTGTGCACGTCCGTCCGGCATGTTTTCCACCAATCCGACCAAGCCGACGACATTGGCCTTGGCCTTGCGCAGGGCGAGCGTGCGCATAACACCCGCAACCACACCGGCCCCGCCCATATCCATGGTCATATCTTCCATGCCACCGGCGGGTTTGATCGAAATGCCACCCGTGTCAAAAACCACGCCTTTGCCGACCAGCGCAAAGGGCGCCTCCCCCTTCACGCCACCATTCCACTGCATGACGACAACCTTGGACGCGCTCTCTGATCCCTGCCCCACGCCCAACAGTGCCCGCATGCCCAGCTTTTCCAGATCGACTTCTTCCAGGATCTCAACCTCTAGCCCCAATTCCTGCATAGCAGCCAAACGGGCGGCGAAATCATCGGTGGTCAACACATTGGCCGGTTCATTGACCAGATCACGGGTGAAAAACACGCCTTCTGCCACCGCCGCCATCGGGCCCGCCTCTGCGGCGACCGCTTCGGGGTTTGACACCATGATTGCAACATCACCCAGCGCAGGCGTCTCTTCGGATTTATGGGCATTGAAATCATAACCGCGCAACGCCAATCCCAGCGACAGATCCGCCGCCCGGCGCAAGTTCCCGGCCAAAACCAGCAGCGGTGATGTGCCTCGCGCCTTGGCGATGGCGGCACCGGCTGCACGGGCGTCCTCGACGCGGGGTCGGCGATCCAGACGCACCACGATCAATGACTCGGCCGCCATCCGGTCGGGCCAGGCGATTTCCTTGACCTGTCCCGGCTTCATCTTGGCATACCCGTCAGAGGCCGCCATCCGCTGCAGCACCCCCCTTGTCTGACGGTTCACCCGCCGTGCGGTCTGATCCATCTTGCCGTCTTCCCCCAAAAAAACCGCGACAACACCTGTGTGCTGGGCAATTTCGTCCAGATTGACATCTGTAAAATCGATACGGGCGGGGCTGGTCATGCGTCTCTCCTGTCTGGTTTGTGCTATTGGTAGTCAACCTGCCGCCTAATGACCAGATAGCAGTTTTCCCTCGTCTAAAATTGGTCTAGTTTACCGCCAGATAAATGACCCCGGGGGCTGTATTCGTGACAAGATTCGACAGATATATGCTGTCGCAACTGATGGTGCTGTTTGGGTTCTTCTCTCTTATCCTGGTGATGGTCTATTGGGTGAACCGGGCGATATCGCTGTTTGATCAATTGATTGCTGATGGCCAATCGGCTTGGGTTTTTTTGGAATTTACCGCACTGACCCTGCCCAATGTGATCCGTGTTGTCCTGCCAATCTCTGCCTTCATCGCCACGGTTTACGTCACTAACCGGCTGTCCAACGAAAGCGAACTGGTGGTCATGCAATCATCTGGCTACAGCAGCTTTCGGCTGGCCCGCCCGGTGGTGATGTTCGGCCTGATCGTGACGCTATTGTTGATGATTCTGACAAATATTCTGGTCCCGGCCTCCAACCGGGCTTTGGCGGAGCGGCAAGATGAAATCGCCAGAAACATCTCTGCCCGGTTCTTAAAAGACGGGCAATTTCTGCATCCCTCTACTGGCGTCACCTTTTACATCCGTGAAATCACCCCAGCCGGGGAACTGCGCGATATCTTCCTGTCTGATCAACGCGATGATACCCAAGACACGATCTATACGGCGCGCAGCGCCCTGTTGGTCAATGCCGGGGGGGCGCCCAAGCTTTTGATGTTTCAGGGGCAGGCCCAAACCACCGACCGCGAAAGCAATCAGATGTCCACGACGTCTTTTGCGGAACTGAACTTTGATCTGGATGGATTGATCAACACCGGCACCGCCCGACGCGTTCAACCGCGGGAGGCCTATACATTCGATTTGCTGTTTCAAGCCGACAGGTTGGTTACACAGCACCGCTGGGATCAATCGCGCATGCTGATCGAAGCACATGACCGGCTGGCGCAACCGTTCTTGTCCGTGGTGACGTCACTGATCGGATTTTCCTGCCTGCTTTTGGGTGGGTTCAGTCGGTTTGGTGTCTGGCGTCAAATCATCGTGGCCATCGTATTGCTGGTTGTGGTCAAGGCGCTAGACAATTCAATGGCCGATATGGCCCGTGGCTCCGGGGCTCTATGGCCGCTTCTTTACGTCCCGGCGCTCGCTGGAACCCTGCTCGGGATGATTATTCTGTGGGTGGCTGATACGCCCACCCTGCTGACCCGCCGCAGGGAGGCGCAAACATGACCCTGCATTTTTACTTTGCCCGGCGTTTCCTGTGGTCCTTTCTGGGCGTATTCGGTGTGTTTGCGGGCATCGTTCTTCTGATCGATATCGCCGAACAACTGCGTCGCTATGGTGGCAAGGATATCGAGATGAGCCGCATCGTCGGTCTATCTGCCCTGAATGTGCCGGAAACCATCTATCAAATCCTGCCATTGATCACGATTCTAGCAACCCTAACCCTGTTTCTGGCCTTCGCGCGTTCCAGCGAGCTGGTCGTCACCCGCGCCGCCGGGCGTTCCGCGCTTCGGGCCCTGATCGCCCCGGTCATCCTGGCGTTTATGATCGGCATCCTGGCCATTGCCGCCCTTAACCCGATCGTGGCGGCGACCCAACGCGAATATGAATACCGTTCTGCCGAACTCGCGAGCGGGGAGGCCCGGGTTCTGTCCATTTCGGCAGAGGGCCTGTGGCTCCGGCAAGGCGACGATAAGGGCCAAACGGTCATCAATGCCCAAAATGCCAATTCAGATGGCACCGAACTGCAAAGGGTGCGTTTTATCGTTCTCTCCACCGATGGCACACCAACGCAACGGATTGATGCCCAAAGCGCCAAACTTATCGATGGCGCGTGGGAGCTTCGGAACGCAAAATCATGGCCCCTGACCAACACCAACAATCCAGAACGCGACGCACAGACTTCTGAATTATTGGTGTTCCCATCGGACCTGACCCGGGATCAAATTCGTGACAGCTTCGGCGCCCCCAGTGCCATCGCCATCTGGGACTTGCCAGATTTCATCTTCAGCCTTGATCAGGCAGGTTTTTCCGCCCTCAGCCACCGGGTTTGGTTTCAGATGGAGCTTGCTCTTCCCCTGATGTTGGTGGCAATGGTCCTAATCGGGGCTGGCTTTACAATGCGCCATACCCGTTTTGGTAAAACCGGGATCATGGTCCTGTTGGCAATACTGGTTGGGTTTGGAATGTACTTTATCCGAAACTTTGCACAGGTCCTTGGCGAAAACGGCCAGATTCCGATTTACCTTGCTGCCTGGGCACCGCCTTTTGCCGCCATCATGATGTCCATGGGTCTCCTCCTGCATCTGGAGGACGGATGACACAGCTATTCAAACTCATTCTGGCCGCCATCATTATTGCAGCAACCTCCCTACCGCTAAAGGCGCAGGATACCGTGCAACTCATCGCCGATTCCGTTCGCATGGATGGCACCACCATCCTGATCGCCGAGGGCAATGTAGAGATTTTTCAGGGCACCACCCACGTGACGGCCAGATCACTGCGATATGACAACGCCACCGGGCAACTGCAGATCGAGGGGCCTCTAACGCTTCGCGATGCTGGAAACACAATGGTGCTCGCTGACAGTGCAGAACTATCAGACGACCTGCGCAATGGCATCTTGCACAGCGCCCGTCTGGTGATTGACCAGCAATTGCAGATCGCGGCGGCACAGATACGCCATATTGATGGGCGTTTTACGCAGATGAACCGAACCGTTGCATCCAGCTGTCGGGTCTGTTCTGGCAGCTCCGTTCCGTTATGGGAAATCCGATCCTCTCGCGTGGTGCATGACCGTCAGGAACAACAGCTCTATTTCGATAATGCACAGTTGCGCCTGATGGGTCTGCCGATCTTCTATGCCCCGCGCCTGCGCCTGCCAGATCCGACGCTGAAACGCGCCACCGGATTTCTGATCCCCAGTTTGCGCAGCACCTCGCTCTTGGGCACCGGCGCGAAACTGCCCTATTTCATCCGGCTGGGTGATCACCGCGATCTGACATTGACACCCTATTTGTCGAGTTCCACCACAACGCTTGAATACCGCTATCGTCAGGCCTTCAGAAATGGCGATATCATCGTCGATGGGGCCGTGTCAGACGACGATCTCAGACCAAATGAACTGCGCAGCTACACCTTTATCGAAGGTCATTTTGATCTGCGAAATGACTACCAGCTTGATTTTGATCTAGAATATGCATCAGACGACGACTACCTGCTGGACTATGATTATTCCGACAAGGACCGACTGGACAGCAACGTCACCCTGTCCAAGCACCAGCGCGACCTGTCCTTTGACACCTCGCTCACCTACTACAAATCCTTGCGCGACTCCGAAGATAACAGCCAGATTTTTTCAACCATCGGATCGTTCCGACGTCAGTCCCGGTTTGAACCCAATTGGATCGGCGGCGCGGTGGATCTGACCTTTGACGGGTTGATTGCCCATCGCCAATCGGGCGAGGTTGGTGATCTTGGCCGGGACGTCGGTCGCGCCTCTGCCATCTTGAACTGGCGCAAGGAATGGGTCACCGGGGCTGGGTTTCAATCCGCGCTATTGTCACAAGCCCGGCTGGATTTTTATGGCAACCGTCAGGGATTTGCAGAAGAAGAGAATGGCCTTTTCGCCACCGGCACGATTGGGGCCGAACTTCGCCGGCCCATGGCCCGGCAGGGGGCAGATGGCAGCCGACAATTATTGGAACCTGTCGCACAGATTCTCTGGACGACTGAGGACGAGCAGAACATCGCCAACGAAGACAGCCAGTTGGTGGAATTTGATGAGGGCAACCTTTTTGCCTTCTCCCGTTTCACCGGTTCGGATCGGATCGAACGCGGGTTGCGCGCCAATCTCGGCCTGACCTGGACCCGATATGACCCAACAGGCTGGTCAACCAACATGACCATCGGGCAGATTATTCGTGACGACGATCTGAACCAATTTACCAACGGCACCGGCTTGACTGGCACACGGTCCGACTGGCTCTTGGCGGCACAATTCAACTTGCCCGACAACCTGACCATTGCCAACCGCGCGCTTTTTGATGACGCGCTGAATTTCAACCGCAGCGAAACCCGGATCAATTGGCGCAAAGACGGCTTCTCGCTGGCTTCAACTTATGTCTGGCTGGAAGACGCACCAGAAGAGGACCGTCCGCAAACTTCGGAATGGTTTCTGGAATCCGGGTTTGATCTGGCCCAGGGTTGGCGCGGCACCGCCGACCTGACCCATGACTTCATTGCCGACAAAACCGTGCGCGCCGGCCTGGGTCTTGTGTATGAAACGGAATGCATAAAGGTTGACCTATCGCTCTCGCGCCGCTTTACACGGACCGATACCTTGAACCCAACAACGGATTTTGGTCTGTCAGTATCACTGACCGGATTCGGAAATCGCAACAACAGCCGCTATCGCGCAACTCAATGCCGCAGCTAAGACAGGTGCACTGGACATGACGAAGCAGACGATCACATCCCTTATTCTCGGCGGCCTTCTGGCGTTGGTGTCGGTGATTTTCACACCTGATGATGCCATCGCTCAGAACCCGTTAGCACCGGTCGTTCATATTGATGAAGCGGTTGTGACACAATACGAACTGAACCAGCGTATCCTGTTTCTGCGTGCCTTGAATCAGACCGGAAACCTTGAAGAAATTGCTCTCGAAGCGTTGATCGATGATCGCCTGCGTCAAAAGGCAGGCCGCACCTTTGGCATCACGCTTGAAGAAGAGGCGGTCGTGCAAGGGATCGAGGAGTTTGCAAAGCGCGCCAATATCACGGGTGAAGAAATGATCAATTTGCTCGCCGAGGATGGTATTGACCCACAAACCGTCCGCTCGTTTATCGAGGCCGGGATGATCTGGCGGACGATCGTCCAGGGCCGATTTTCCGCACGGGCGCAAATATCCGATACCGAAGTCGATCGCGCCATTGCCCTTGCCGGAAGCCGCGGTGGCGTGCGTGTTTTGCTCTCAGAAATCATCATCGGCATCCCCGAGGGACGAGAGGATGACGCACGACAGCTTGCAAATGAAATCAGCCGCCTGACATCAGCCGAAGAATTTGCCGCCGCTGCCCGCAATTATTCCGCAGCCCCCTCTCGTGATCGCGGTGGACGAATTGATTGGCTCCCCATCGGCAACCTGCCACCTGAATTTCGCGGCGCAATCCTGACTCTGTCTCCGGGCCAGATCACCGAACCTATTGATCTGCCGGGCGCCATTGCCGTCTTTCAAATGCGCGCGATGGAGGAAACCGCAGCCCCGGAAACTCAAACCTTATCTGTGGATTACGCCTCATACCTCATTCCAAATGCCCGCAGTGGCAAGGCCCAATCAGAGGCCGCGAAACTGCGTGCCTCGGTCGACACCTGCGATGATCTTTACGGGGTTGCCTATGGCGAAGCACCAGAGGTTTTGGAACGAGAGGTCCTGCCCCTGTCGGATGTCCCACAAAATGTCGCAATCGAATTGGCAAAACTCGATGAGAACGAAGTTTCGACCACGCTGACCCGCAATGGTGGTGATACGTTGGTGTTTTTGATGCTCTGCGGCCGCGTGACGGAACAGGTAGAGGATGTCTCTCGCGACGATATTCGCGTTCAGTTGCGCAATCAGCGCCTGGCCTCTTACGCCGATAATTATCTGGCAGAGCTGCGCTCCGAAGCCGACATCGTATTCCCGTGACCGCCGCTCCGGTCGCCCTGACCTGCGGCGAACCGGCAGGCGTCGGGCCGGAACTGGCCGCCCGCGCTTGGGCGGAACTGCGGGGCGACCTGCCGTTTTTTCTGCTCGGCGACCCCACGCATCTGCCCACCGGCACCCCGTTCACCGAAATCACTGATCCGGCAGAGGCGGTAAAGGCCAGCCAATCCGCCCTGCCCGTCCTACCCCATCCCTTCCCGGCCCCGGCCATACCCGGCCACCCCGACCCGGCCAATGCTCAGGCGGTGATCGACATCATCGCGCGCGGTGTGGCGTTGACCCGTTCCTGTACCGCCTCCGCCCTGTGCACCGCGCCCATTAACAAAAAGGCGCTGAAGGACGGTGCCGGTTTCCCCTATCCCGGCCACACGGAATATCTGGCAGCACTTTGCAACACCGACCGGGTGGTCATGATGCTGGCTAGCCCCCAACTGCGCGTCGTCCCCACCACTATCCACATCGCCCTCTCTGATGTGCCCGAGGCCCTGACCGACGAACTGTTAGAAGATACAATCCGCATCACCCATCAGGGGCTGATCCGTGACTTCGGCATCAGCTCCCCCCGCCTTGCCGTTGCCGGCCTGAACCCCCATGCGGGCGAGGGCGGCGTTATGGGGTCCGAGGATCAAACCCTGATCGCCCCCCTAATCCAACGCTTGCAGCGCGAGGGCATAACCATCACCGGCCCCCTGCCCGCAGATACGATGTTTCATGCGGCTGCCCGTGCGAACTATGACGCGGCGATCTGCATGTATCACGATCAGGCGCTGATCCCGATCAAGACGCTGGATTTTGATCGCGGCGTCAATGTCACGCTGGGCCTGCCAATCATTCGCACCTCGCCCGATCACGGCACCGCCTTTGATATTGCCGGGAAAGGCATCGCCAACCCGACCAGTTTGATAGAGGCCTTGCGTCTGGCGGACAAAATGGCCAAAGCACGGGCATGAGCACGATTGATAGCCTCCCCCCCCTGTCGCAGGTTCTGCGCGATCACGATCTGATCCCAAAGAAATCACTAGGCCAGAACTTTCTGCTGGATCTGAATCTGACCGCCAAGATCGCCCGACAGGCGGGTGATCTAACGGGCTGCGATGTGTTGGAGGTCGGCCCAGGCCCCGGCGGCCTGACCCGTGGGCTCTTGGCCGAAGGCGCACGTCGCGTTTTGGCGGTTGAAAAAGACAGCCGCTGCCTACCCGCGCTGGCAGAGATCGACGCCGCCTATCCCGGCAGGCTACAGGTGATCAATGCCGATGCATTGGAACTAGATCCTCTGGAGCACCTCACGCCCCCGATCCGCGTGGTGGCCAACCTGCCCTATAACGTTGGCACCGAACTTCTGGTGCGCTGGCTGACGCCGGACAACTGGCCGCCCTATTGGGACAGCCTGACCCTGATGTTTCAAAAAGAGGTCGCCCAACGCATCACGGCAGAGCCGGGCAACAAAGCCTATGGCCGCCTCGCCATTCTCGCGCAGTGGCGATGCGAGGCGCGGATCGTCTTGACCCTACCGCCAGAGGCCTTCACCCCGCCGCCGAAAATCCATTCTGCCGTGGTGCATCTGACCCGGCGCGCCGAACCACTGGCGCCTGCTGACCCGCAAATCCTGTCGCGCGTGGTGGCGCAGGCCTTTAACCAACGCCGTAAAATGCTTAGGGCATCCCTAAAAGGCCTCGCTCCGAATATCGAGGATCACCTGATTGCTGCGGGCCTGAAACCCACCGACCGCGCCGAACAAATTCCAATCGAAGGCTTCTGCGCCCTCGCCCGTCAGATCGAGCAGCTATGAACAACGTCCACGGCATCCTAATTGTCATCGGGGCGATGGCGGCCTTTGCGGTCGAAGATGCATTCATCAAGATAATGTCGACGCAAATCGCGACCGGACAAATTCTGTTGCTCTTGGGCATATTCTGCACCATGGTCTTTGCGGCCATGGTTGTGGTCACTGGTCATTCGCTATTTCAGAAATCCGCGTGGCAGCCAATCCCGGTTATCCGCGCAGCGACTGAATCCCTTGCCGCCTTCACTTTTGTCACCGCGCTGTCACGCGTCGACCTATCCATCGTCGCTGCCGTCTTTCAGGCAACGCCCCTGGCCATCACTATGGGGGCGGCCCTGTTTCTGGGTGAGCAAGTCGGCTGGCGGCGCTGGAGCTCGATCTGTGTGGGATTTGCCGGGGTGTTGCTGATCATACGCCCGGGGTTTGAGGGCTTTACCCCCGATATGCTCTATGTGCTTGGAACCGTGTTTTTGATCGCCCTGCGTGATTTGCTGACACGACTTCTGCCACCAGATTTGCCCACCACGCTGGTGGCAGCACAGGCCTACTTATCGCTAATCCCCACCGGAATAGTGCTGATCGCCCTGACACCTCAGACCTACACCCCGATCGATGGCGATCTAAATCTGTCGATGTTGGGGGCCGTCGTCTTTGGCATCATCGGCTATTACGGCATCGTCACCGCCATGCGCATGGGTGATGCGTCCGCCATCACGCCGTTTCGCTACACCCGTCTTTTGTTTTCGATCCTGCTGGGCGTCACAATCTTTGGCGAACGCCCCGATCTGATCACGCTCTGTGGTGCGACACTGATCATTGCATCGGGCCTTTACATGTTCATGCGCGAACGCCGACTTGCCAGGCAAAGCGCTGCCACACAAAACGCGTGATCCTGTTGGCGCAAACACCCATTTGTTAGCCTTAACTGTGGCAATTAGACATCGTTAGCGATAACATGACCCGTTTACTTTCCGCCGATCCCTGCTATAGCTCTGCGCGAAATTCACCTTTGCGGGAACCAGCAGCATGAGCACCATCATTGACATCATCGGACGCGAAATTCTGGACAGCCGGGGCAATCCCACGGTCGAGGTTGATGTAGTTCTAGAAGACGGCACCATGGGCCGCGCCGCCGTCCCCTCTGGCGCCTCTACGGGTGTCCACGAAGCCGTGGAAAAGCGTGACGGCGACAAATCCCGCTACATGGGCAAAGGCGTGCTAGAGGCGGTCGATGCCGTCAACGGCGAACTTGCCGATGCCCTGGTCGGGTTCGATGCCACCGAACAAACCGCGATCGACAACGCGATGATCGAAATCGACGGCACCGATAACAAAGGCCGCGTCGGCGCCAATGCGATCTTGGGCATCTCCATGGCCGTGGCCAAAGCCGCCGCCGATTACACCATGCAGCCGCTGTACCGCTATATCGGTGGCACCTCTGCCCGCGTTCTGCCCGTGCCAATGATGAACATCATCAATGGCGGCGAACATGCCGACAACCCGATCGACATTCAGGAATTCATGATCATGCCAGTCGCGGCCGACAATATCCGCGACGCCGTGCGGATGGGATCTGAGGTCTTCCACACCTTGAAAAAAGAACTCTCCGCCGCGGGCCTATCCACCGGCATCGGCGATGAGGGCGGCTTTGCCCCGAACATCGCCTCCACCCGCGAAGCGCTGGATTTTGTCCTGAAATCCATCGAAAAGGCAGGCTACAAACCGGGCGAGGATATCTATCTGGCGCTGGATTGTGCCGCGACCGAATACTTCAAAGACGGCAACTATGTCTTTGCTGGCGAGGGCAAAACCCTGTCCGCCGATGAAAACGTCGCCTATCTGGAAGCCCTGGTAAACGACTACCCGATCATTTCCATCGAAGATGGCTGTTCCGAGGATGACTGGGATGGCTGGAAGGCCCTGACCGACGTTCTCGGCAACCGCGTGCAACTGGTTGGCGATGATCTCTTCGTCACCAACCCCGCCCGTCTGGCCCAAGGGATCGAACGCGGCTGCGCAAACTCGCTGCTGGTCAAGGTCAACCAGATCGGCACCCTGACCGAAACCATGGCCGCCGTCGACATGGCCCACCGCAACCGCATGACCTGCGTGATGTCTCACCGGTCAGGCGAAACAGAAGACGCCACCATCGCCGACCTTGCTGTGGCCACCAATTGCGGCCAGATCAAAACCGGATCACTGGCGCGCTCTGACCGGCTCGCGAAATACAACCAGCTGATCCGCATCGAAGAAGCGCTGGAAGACACCGCCATCTATGCAGGCCGTTCCATCCTGCGCTAACCGTAGGCCGGGCTTCAGCCCGGCACCCATACCCGATCAAATTCCGGCCCGGCACCATCGCCGGGCCAAATTGTTACGCAATCCTGCTGCAAGGTCGGCTATGCGGACCGAGCGGACATCTATGGTCTACGCGCTTTCTGAAATGCATCCCAACAAGCTAGTGCAAACATAAAAATCAAAAACGTGATGTCTAACCAGTTAAAGCCGTGATTGGGAATGAATCTGAGATATGCGAGCAATGCCAAGAAAATCAGATATATAGCAAGGTGTAAAAAGAATTTGCCCCAAAAACTTAACTGCATCTTTCAACTGGTTCCCTGTTGGTATTTAGTTCTTCGTGAACTTGGATTAGCCCGTAGATAGACTGAGAGATTGCGCACAATGTTGACCGATCGGTCTGTAAACCAAATGCACCCAAGTTGACAAAGATAACTTTCGCCAGACGCTCGCTGTCGGTGTATAGCACATCATACTTGTGTATTGGTGCACTTGGTAGATTTTCCGCTCCCAAAATATTTATCAATAACTCTGGGATTGTGTCCATTTCGGCATAGGACTCAAAGAAGAAAATCCAAACATCAGAACTATAGAACTGCCGCCACTCACTGCTTGTATCGAGCAACCCGAGTTTGTCTTGCGCGTGTAGCTCTTCTTCAAAACCAAGTGGAGCCTGATGGTAAGACAGCGTAACGGGTCGACCTAGGAAATCCGCAAACGTGGAAGTCGCAACATCGTTTTCAGACTCTTGAGAAACTACTTGTATTGAGCCGAAAAACATTATTGCGAAAACAAATAACGGTAAAATTTTCATATCAATACTTTGAATCGAACTTAAATTAACTCAGTCTCATCAAACCTATATGACAAGAAGACGTCAACGCTGCAATCTTGAAAAGAGTTAAGTCAGAATGTTGCAAGCCCACATTGAACATCAAACATGACTGCATAGGGCTCAAACCAGCCATTGGCTCATCTCTTGATCCGGCGTTGGGTGCAATCTCTCGTGCCACGTCAATTTTCCCTCTTCACCCCCGCGCCCAGTCGGGTAAACCTGTTCATATGCAATATCCCTCACCCTCTAACGCCTTCCACCCGGACCATGCGCAGCTCCTTCTTGCCTCTTTCGAACATTTCGTGGGTCGGCCGCTTTTGCCGCAAGCAGCGCCAGAAACCCTCTTTCATGCGCCCTTCCCGGTTCTGTCCCACAACACCGATCCCGATCCGATCCTGACCTATGGCAACCGCGCGGCGCTGGATTTGTGGGAAATGGATTGGGAGGCCTTTACCACCATGCCGTCGCGCCTGACTGCTGAGCCGGATGAGCGAGGGACACGAGCCGAACTTCTGGCCAGTATCGGCGCAAATGGGTTTATCGACACTTACACCGGCGTCCGCATCAGCCGAACCGGGCGGCGTTTTCTGATCGAGGGCGCGGTGATCTGGAACCTGATCCGGCCAGACGGCGCCCCCGCTGGTCAGGCGGCGACTTTTGACAGGTTTACTTATCTTTAACCTCTGCAGGGCCGCGCGCGCCGTTCATCACCCCGTGGTTCGCGAGTCGCACCGACGTAATACCGACGTTACGCCGACGTGCTGCAGACATCCGATTTTAGGCGATTTCTGTCGTTAACTTGGAGGGTCTCAGGCCCAATATTTCCCGCGCCTCAGCCGGGGTCGCGACGGGCCTGTCATACTTCGCGCACAACTCGGCCGCCCGTTCCACCAGCACTGCATTCGATGGTGCCAGCGTGGTTTTATCCAGCCGCACGTTATCCTCCAGCCCGGTTCGGGTATGGCCCCCAGCGGCAATGCACCATTCGTTCACAACGATCTGATTTGGCCCCACGCCTGCCCCGCACCAATTGGCATC
This sequence comes from Roseovarius sp. YIN77, assembly GCF_057219155.1. NCBI lineage: Bacteria > Pseudomonadati > Pseudomonadota > Alphaproteobacteria > Rhodobacterales > Roseobacteraceae > Roseovarius > Roseovarius sp. YIN77. Next base: position 21,894 of record NZ_JBXVVI010000010.1, on the reverse strand, counting down.
GGGTGCCAGGCGACACAATATTTTCACATAGAAATCAAATACTTCCTTGTCCGCTGGCATCGCGTTTTTCACCCCCATCACGAACTGGACATAGAGCCTGCCATACAATCTACCTGCCCGGTGCATCGCCACTGCCTGAAAGATATGGCTCAGATCAAAGGCCTCGATCTCCGGCACGATCTCATAGGCCCGCATTTCACCGGCCAACCACGCCACCAGATCGGGTGGGTTTTCATAGACCCGCGTGGGGAAATTGTTCGATCCCACCGATAACGACGCCATGTCCGGCCGCAATGGCAACATCCCGCCACGCGCCGCCCCGGCCCCTGACCTGCCACCCGTCGAAAACTGAACAATCACCCCCGGGCAATGCGTCTCAAGTCCTTCTTTTAACAGCGAAAACCTGTCAGGGTCAGAACAGGGACTGCCATCATCATTGCGCACATGGGCATGGATAATCGCGGCACCGGCCTCCACGGCGGCATGGCTGCTTTCCACTTGTTCTGTGATCGAAATGGGCACCGCCGGGTTGTCCGATTTCTGTGCCACAGAACCGGTGATCGCGCAGCACAGGATGCAAGGCCTTCGGGAAGCTGATCGATCGGTCTCGGCGGTCACGCTGCGCTCCTCAACTGCCATCAATAGGGATGTTTGGCGGCGCGATCATCGGACAAAGATGCTTGATTAGATGACACTAAAATTTCAATTGAATCAGCCAGATGTTCTGGTTGAATGGCCCTGTCGCCACGCGCCACACGAAGCTTGTGCGCCTGCATTAACACCGCGGCATGGCTATACCCAGCAGGCGGTTCAAACCGATAGCTGGCAAGCTCTATCAACAGGCCCAGCGGGTCCTTGAAATAGATCGAATCCATAAACCCTCGATCCTTGGGGCCGGAATGGGGAATGCCACGTTCATCCAATCTCTCTACCGCTTGCAAAAATGTCGCCTGGCTAACGTTGAAGGCAACATGATGCACAGCCCCTGCCGATGTCGGCGTGCGTGTGGGGTCTGCTGGCCTGTCTTCATTGGTAAAAATGGTGATCAATCGGCCATCGCCTGGATCAAAATACAGATGTCCCTCTGCCGCGTTGTCCAGGTTGGGCTGCTCAAATATGAACGGCATGCCCAACACACCTTCCCAAAAATCAATAGATGTCTGTCGATCCGCCCCCATCAAGGTGACATGGTGCACCCCCTGAACCTGCAGTTTTCGCACCTGGTTTTGATCATCACCCCGCATCTGATCCTCCCCTCTTGTTTTTGCATTTCTGTGCTACGTCATAACATGGACGTGCCCTTATCATCTTGTTAAATTGTTCCCGATAAGGATAGCGCAGGCACTGATCCACCTAATTCATAAATGGGTCACTGAGGATTTTGTTGATATATCCCAGTGTTACAGTTTGCTTTCGCCGTTCAGACGCTGGCTCATGGTATCTGTGATCATACGGAAGGCAGCGATAACCGCATAATTGCCGTGCCACCCGTTTCTGTGCGTCGACAAACCACAATCGCCCCCCCGGGGTTGCGATATACCCGTTCCAGCCGTTGTCGAAATCGGATCGCAGATCAATATCCGATGGATATTCGTTCAGACTGTCCGTCGCAAAGGCCGCGTGGGTGTGATAAGATGCAAAGATTTCAATAGCTTCATCCGGGATAACCGGAAGGCATGCATGACTACCACCCTTGCGTGGTTTGCTGAGGCGCAATGCGCCAGATTGGTCGTGATAAACATATCCGCAAAGCTCTCGATTGATCTGGATCGAACGCGCATTCAATTCCGCCATCTCGCTATAAACCAGCGCATGAACAGCCTTGTGCCGTTCAAGGGAACGGCCAAGTTTTGGCACTTCTTGTGCAATGGCGCCCACCGGCAACAACAACAGGAATGCTGTGAGAACACAGCGCGTGCCGTTGGGAAACATTTGTTTAATCGTCTGCGGCATATCATCTCCACTATGGAAAGGCGCCGAGTTTTGACAATGTTGCAAATGGGTATAACGCAAAACTTAGGAATAACTGTGTCCGCTCAAACATTACGCGCGTCTTCAGGATAAAAGATTTTGCCTCCTCCCACGGGGATCCTGACTCCTGTCGTCCCCGGCGCGGATGTTGGCAACCCTTTGGCCACGCGCACCGCGAGATAGGCAAACGCTTGCGCCTCCAGCATGTCCCCATCCAGGCCGACATCCTCTACCGGCATAACAGGGCAATCCACCCTATCCGCAATCATCGACATCAGCACTGGGTTACGCCGTCCTCCCCCTGTCACCAGCAGCACCTCTGGCGGTTCGGGGCAATGTTCTATCCCTTGCGCAGCTGACGCCGCCGCTATTGCTGTCAATGTGGCTGTGGCGTCGGCATCACTTAGCTTAGATACTTTTTGCAGCAAGTCTGAAAAATCATTCCTATCCAGCGACTTAGGTGGCATCTTTCGAAAATAAACGCGACGCAGAAACGCCGCAACCAGGCGTTTATCTACGGTTCCCGTGGCTGCCAATGCACCGTCAAGATCACATGACTTTCCGCATCTTTGGGACATCAGGTCATTGATCGGCGCATTCGCTGGGCCCGTATCAAATGCCAGCAAAGCGCCCTCTTCTTCTGGCCGCACTTTGCGCGCATCCACCCATGTTAGATTCCCGACACCCCCTAGGTTCAGAAACGCAACCGGCCCATTCCAGTCCAGAAAACGTGCGCAGGCATGATGGTAGAACGGCGCAAGCGGTGCGCCCTCTCCCCCCAACTCCACATCAGAACTTCGAAAATCGCCGATAACGGCGCATCCCAAATCAACCGCCAAAGCACCGCCATCCCCCACCTGATGCGTTCCTTTTCCACGCGGGTCATGGGCCAAAGTCTGGCCGTGAAATCCAATAATTTCAGCACCTTTGAATGACGTTAACAGCTCCAGATGCGCCTGCTCTACTACCTGCGCGGCCTCGGCAACCTTTGCGTCATCCGGCCATTTTCCCAATGCCGATTTCAGCGTATTGCGTTCGTCTTCGGAATAGGGTCGGTAATTACTCAGGCCAAACTCCAGAATGCGGTGCCCGTCTGTTTTCAGCATCGCGGCATCCACGCCATCCAAGGACGTGCCCGACATCGCACCCAATGCCCAAACCGTGTCTTGCTTCAACATGGTCTTTTCCTTTGCTGCCCACCCCGATATACCGCGTCGAGACTATCCAAATCATGGATCAAAGACTGATGACCTACCACCCCAAATCCGATTTCCTGCGTGTGATGATCGAACGTGGCTTTCTGGCCGATTGCACAGATTATCAGGGCCTGGACGAAGCCTTGATCGCTGGGGTGGTGCCCGCCTATATCGGCTTTGATGCCACAGCCAAATCCCTGCATGTCGGCAGCCTGATCCAGATCATGATGCTGCGCTGGTTGCAAAAAACCGGGCACAAGCCGATCACGTTGATGGGCGGCGGCACAACCAAGGTGGGTGATCCTTCCTTCCGGTCGGATGAACGCCCGCTTCTGGGCCCTGAACAGATCAATGAAAACATTGCCGGGATTCAAAGGGTTTTTGCCAAATACCTTGACTACAGCGATGCACCCAACGGCGCGTTGATGCTGAACAATGAGGAATGGCTGGATGGCCTGAACTACCTTGATTTCCTGCGCGATATTGGGCGGCATTTTTCTGTCAACCGAATGCTGGCTTTTGAAAGTGTTAAGTCTCGGCTGGACCGCGAACAAAGTCTCAGCTTCCTCGAATTCAACTATATGATCCTGCAGGCCTATGATTTCCTTGAACTCAACCGCCGCTATGGCTGTCTGTTGCAGATGGGCGGATCTGATCAGTGGGGCAACATCGTCAACGGGATCGACCTGACCCGCCGGGTTCTGGACCACGAAATTTATGGCCTGACCTCCCCCCTATTGACCACGTCGGATGGCAAGAAAATGGGCAAGAGCCAGGATGGTGCCGTCTGGCTGAACGCAGAGATGCGCAGCCCTTACGAGTTCTGGCAATTCTGGCGCAACACAACCGATGCCGATGTTGGCCGGTTCCTGAAACTCTATACCGAATTGCCCATAGAGGATTGCGACCGTCTAGGCTCTTTGGAAGGATCAGAGATCAACGACGCCAAGATCATTCTGGCCAACGAGGTCACGACGCTCTGCCATGGTTCTGACGCCGCCGCGGCGGCAGAAGCCACCGCCCGAGAAGTATTTGAAAAGGGCGGCGTCGGCGATGACCTGCCCACGCTGGAACTGTCCGCCGCTGATCTGGGCGACGGTATGTCGATCGTACAACTGATCGTCAAATCCGGCCTCGCCAAATCCGGCAAGGACGCGAAGCGACTGATCGCTGAAAACGGCGCGAAACTGAATGATGAACCCCTGACAAACGCCGGGCTGATAATCGGTGCAAAAAACCTTGCAGAACCGATCAAGCTGAGCGCCGGAAAGAAACGCCATGCGCTTGTAAAACTGGGCGGTTAGGATGGCCGGCCCGGTCACAATACGCCTGTTACGACAGGAAGAAATTGACCGGGCCAATTATGTAATCGATGAGTCCTTCCGCCGGTATCTGGCCCTGATCGATTTAACGCCAGAAACCGCAGGGAACCCCTATGATTACTTGCCCGAGGCCATATCTGACAAGCGCGCTTGGGGCGCTGAATTGGAAGGCAAACTGATCGGCGCGGCGCAAGTTGATCTCAGCCCGGATGGCAGTTGGAAAATCGACCTCGTTGCCGTTTTGGAGCCATATGCCGGGCTTGGACTGGGTCGCGCCCTGATGGAACGGATAGAGGCTGACGCACGGGCGCGAAATGTGCCAACTCTGACCCTCATCACATTGGAAAAGGCGCATTGGCTGTGGCAGTTTTATGAGCGCCTTGGCTTCGAAATCACAGATCGCGCGCCACCTGCCCACGGTCTGGACAACCATACCCGCGTATCTATGGAAAAGAGCCTGACCAGATAATTCAGCCGCCGATCATCCATTCCCCGTCCGGGAAAAAGGCATGAAAGGCAAAGGCGAACATCACATCATGAGGCACGTCATTTCCGGCCTCATCACGCACACGGATCGTCCCCACATCCTTGCCTTCGCTAATCGTCGCCGCATCCAGCGCCGAAGCCTGCCCCGCGACCCAGCTTATCACCAGCCCGGCCTCGTGCACTTCGGGTTCACCGCGCAATCGTTCCAATGGCCAAGCCCTATCGCCCACACGCACCACACGCATCAAAGGTGGAACATCATGGGGTGGCAGCTCCCCCCGATATAGGAACGGCCGGTGTGAACTGTCATAGCTGACATAGGGGTTTCGCCCGTATGGGCGACGGGATCCGGGCTGATCCATCACGATCCCATCTGGATTGCGGGTGCTGAACTCTGCCCAGCTTTCCATCCAAGATGGCAACTGTACCAGTTCTGTGTCGGTGTAGTGCCCAACGATCCCCGTGCCCACGGCCTGTTGCCACCAGCTTTCGGTCTGCCGGTCAAACATCACCATATCGGAATTGCGCAGCTTACCCGACACGCCAAATTCCAACACGTCCCCATCGACGCGGCGGTCAAACACCATTCCGGAATTACATAATGGGCAAAAGGTGACCGCGACAGGCACGCCACCGACGTCATCATTCACAATCTCATGCCAGGTCAGATATCGGATCGGGTAGGCACGTGGAGTTTCCCCGTCTAATTCCAGTGTGATAACAGGTTCGCGCGCGCCCAGTCGTGTTTCATCTACGACATTGATAAATGTGGGCCCGGTAATCGCCGGGATTCCATCCTTGGGCGGCCCCCCTGACATGATCTCTGTCCAACTATCGACATTGGTGACACCGAAATCAGTCTCTGACCATTCGTGCCCCCACGATTCTGGGTTTGCGAATACGGGCGATGTCGCCAGTGACACAATCAATACAGCAGCGTTCAAACGGATCATAACGCGCACCTTTCCTAGGTTGCGCCCCAGATTGAACAAAACTGAGCGATATGAACAGCCCACCCCACGCGAATGTGAGAATGCGTAAAGCTACTGGCCACGCTGCGCCTTTAACAACCGGCCCATATTGCGATCTCGGATCTGTTTTCTAAATGCCCACTTCAACGAGGCAACCACATCTTGATCATATGACGTACCGTGGCTGACAATAATCCGCTGCGGCGTCAGTTCCAGCATTTCGTCAACCCGGTCAACCAATTCATTGTCGCGCCGATGATAGTGCTTCAACACGCCTGGTGGCATACGCCCCGTTGGATAGTCGGTTCCGGCAATCCAAACCAACGGGCGAAAACGGGCAGGCATTTTCGCCGTATCCATTCGATGCAGGAAATCTGCAACGATCATGCTGCCAGAGCCGTGGTGGTAGAAGACAGGTTCAATAAACCCTCTACGCCCTTCAACCAGAATCTGTTTGATCTGACCGCGCCAAAGGCGATCTGACTTGTCCCCTAGTGACCGATAGCTCTCTGACAGGTCAGCACCAGACGAAACCCGCCAATGTTGCGCATCAGGATATGTTTTGAGCCACTCATTGATCTCTTCGCTTGGGACAACACGCGGCGCAACCAGATAACGAACCTTGCCCAGTTCTGACAGTTCGCCACGCAACGAGTCATTAAGCCCAGTCGGGGCATGGACCCACAGATCTCCCTCATCCAATCGGACGATGGTGGCACGAGTAGGCACCGGGACTTTGCGGTAAATCGTGGCGGGACCATCGACCACCCATATGTCCTGATCCACAGGTTTCAGGGTGCCGTGTGGTTCATATCCTGTCTCAAATGTCATTCAGACACAGTCACCTTTCGCATCACGTCCGCTGGAACTGTGACTTCGCCATTGCGCCCGGCGCCGCGTTTTATGGCATCAATCACATCCATACCTTCCACCACCTGACCGACGACTGTGTATTGTCCGTTCAGATGTGGTGCAGATTCGAACATGATGAAAAACTGGCTGTTGGCGCTGTTCGGATTGTTGGTACGCGCCATTCCGATAACACCGCGATCAAACGGGATGTCAGAAAATTCTGCCGGAAGGTTGGGCAACTCTGAATCGCCTCGGCCGGCGCCAATCAAATCACCATCTGCCTTGCCAAACTGGACATCGCCGGTTTGCGCCATGAAGCCATCAATCACCCTGTGAAAGACCACATTGTCGTATTCACCAGAATTGGCCAACGTCATCAGGCGTTCAGCATGCAGCGGGGCAACATCAGAGAAAAGCTCAACGACCACTTCGCCGTTCGATTCTCCGGCAATCTCGATCACTAAATTCGGGCGATCCGCTTCGGAAGCGATCGCTGCGGTGCTGATCGCATCCGGGCGGGCTATTATGAAATAACCCGCCAGAACCGCAAATCCCAGCACCGCCAAGACGGTGGCGATCAGATTGTCACGCATCAGCAGCAACTTTGACACTGATCATACGATCCGGGTTCATCGGCGGCTCCCCCCGCACGATGGCATCCACATGTTCCATCCCCTCAATCACGCGGCCATAAACAGTGTATTGACGGTTCAGGAAATGGTTGTCCTTAAAATTGATGAAGAATTGGCTGTTGGCACTGTCTGGGTTTTGCGACCGTGCTGCGCCCAACGTGCCGCGATCATGTGGAATGCCGGAAAATTCAGCAGGTACGTTCGGCAGATCGGATCCGCCCGTACCGGCGCGCCCGATGTTAAATCCGTTTTCGGCATTGCCGTGTTGCACATCACCAGTTTGAGCCATGAAACCGTCGATGACCCGGTGGAAAACCACGTTGTCATAGGCACCGGAACGGGCCAGCTCCTTCATACGTTCGCTGTGTTTTGGGGCGATGTCGGGCAGCAGTTCGATCACCACGGTGCCGTCTTTCAGTTCCATCAGGATCGTATTTTCGGGGTCTTTGATATCAGCCATTTCAGGCTCCTTTATCTTGAATTTCGCCGGCGACACTACTCACTCTGCCTCCGAAGGGAAAGACCCACATTGACCTTTGCGGCACGATCATGTGTTAAAGGGCGAACACAAAGAACGGAGTCGCCGGATGAGTTGGAAAACCCTTGATGATATGGACCTGAACGGCAAAGTGGTTCTGACCCGCGTTGACATCAATGTACCGACAGACGGCACGCGGGTAACTGATGCAACCCGGATCGTCCGCATCGTCCCAACGATCAAGGACATCCTGGCCAAAGGTGGCAAGCCCGTATTGATGGCGCATTTTGGTCGTCCGAAGGGAAAAGTCGTACCGGATATGTCGATGGCAGTAACTTTGCCAGCGTTGCAGGAGCATATGGGAACCAACGTAAACTTCGCCTCTGACTGTGTGGGGCCCGTTGCGAAGGCCGCAGTCGATGCCTTGAACGATGGCGAGGTTCTGTTGCTGGAAAACACTCGCTTTCATGCCGAAGAAGAAAAGAACGACGGCCAGTTTGCTGCGGCGCTGGCAGCTTTGGGCGATATATATTGCAATGACGCTTTTTCAGCCGCTCATCGCGCCCATGCTTCGACCGAAGGGATCGCACAATTGCTGCCCAGCTGTGCCGGACGCCTGATGCAGGCTGAACTCAGCGCGTTGGAATCAGCCCTTGGCGCGCCAGAGCGCCCGGTTGCTGCCGTTGTCGGTGGTGCGAAGGTATCAACCAAACTTGACCTGCTGGGAAATCTGGTCGGAAAGGTCGATTATCTGGTGATCGGCGGTGGGATGGCTAACACGTTTCTGGCAGCACAGGGCCATCCTGTCGGGAAATCGCTTGCAGAACATGACATGGCAAATACCGCACGCGATATCCTGGCTAAGGCCGAAGCAACTGGATGCAACATTGTACTCCCATCAGACGTCGTCGTTGCCGCAGAATTTGCAGCCGGGGCAGATAACCAAACCGTTCCAGCCGCAAATTGCCCCGATAATCGAATGATACTGGATGCTGGGAGTGAAACGGTGAAAACGATCGCGGATGTATTCGATAAATGCAAAACGTTGATCTGGAATGGCCCGTTAGGAGCATTTGAAATCCCTCCGTTCGACAAAGCCACCAACGCCGCGGCACGCAAAGCCGCAGATCTGACCAAGGCCGGACAGTTGATTTCCGTTGCAGGTGGCGGCGATACAGTATCTGCCCTGAACACAGCTGGCGCGGCAGCCGACTTCACCTATATTTCAACTGCAGGCGGGGCATTTCTGGAGTGGATGGAGGGCAAGGAATTGCCCGGTGTCGCCGCGCTTAACAGATAGATTGAACAATACCGGACAAGGTCGCATTCGTTAGCGCCACCATGATTGCATGTGCGGCGCGGCTCGCCTAGAACCGGGCAAACATCATTGACCCGGCTTCGGACCAACATCAGGCGGACACAGTTATGGCTAACCAGGCTCAGACCGACAAAATACTTTCAGGCAACGGCTTTATCGCCGCCCTTGATCAAAGTGGTGGGTCCACACCCAAAGCGCTGCGCTTGTATGGAGTAGATGAAGATGCTTATTCCAACGAAGCCGAAATGTATGATCATATCCATGCCATGCGGACACGGATCGTCAAATCCGACGCCTTTAATGGTGACAGGGTTCTAGGGGCAATCCTGTTTGAAATGACTATGGATCGCGACATCGACGGCATCCCAACATCACAATATCTGTGGGAAAAATGCGGCGTCGTGCCATTCCTGAAAGTTGACAAAGGACTGGGTGACGAGGCAGACGGCGTTCGCCTGCTAAAACCCATGCCCGATCTGAACAGCCTGCTAGAACGGGCTGTGTCCAATGGCGTTTTTGGCACCAAGATGCGTTCTGTTGTGGATGCGGCCTCCCCGTCTGGTATTGCCGCCAATGCCGCACAGCAATTTGAAATCGCAAGACAAATCTTGTCCTATGACCTGATGCCCATCATTGAACCCGAAGTCACAATCTCCATCGCGGACAAAGCAGAGGCCGAAGATTTGCTGTTGGCCGAGCTGAAAAAAGGGTTGGACACACTGGCCGATGGTCAACAGGTCATGTTTAAACTGTCCCTGCCCACCAATGCCAACCAATATCAGGACCTGGTCAACGACCCTCGGGTTCTGCGGGTTGTTGCCTTGTCAGGGGGCTACAACCGCGACGAGGCCAATGCGCTTCTGGCCCAAAACACCGGAATGATCGCCAGTTTCTCTCGCGCTCTGTCGGAAGGATTGTCCGCCCAACAGGACGACGCCGCGTTTGACACGATGCTGAACTCTTCAATTCAGAGCATCTATGACGCTTCCGTCGCTGGATAGACTGCAAACATCTAAATTCGGTCGATCAATGCCTTGACGTTCAATCCGCTGATTGATCCTGCCGTTTGACCGCGGTCGTTCATCACGCGCGTTTTTACATACGCATCGAATACCTCGGTTGGTGCATGCTGCAATAAAACGGACGCAGTCAGTAAAATCGCCGTTTGCTCTGCAAACCAACGTGCCTCTGCCTCGTCCGGTCGTGTACGCCACTTGTTTTGATATGCAATCAGCGCTCTGTCATATCGCCGGTCAAAACCACACGCTTTTTGCAGCTCAGCATCCAACATGTTCTGGGCTAAGTGATTTTTGTCGAGGGTTCTGAGAACATCTAGGCAGATGACGTTTCCTGATCCTTCCCAGATCGAGTTCAGCGGAGCCTCCCGGTACAGCATCGGCAATGGTGTGTCTTCGGTGTATCCCGTACCACCTAGGCACTCCATCGCCTCGTAAATCAATCTGGGGCAAAGCTTGTTATTCAAATACTTAGCTAAGGCAACCGCGACCCGAGCAAACGGCATCTGGTCGGGGTCATCATACGCAGCGGCCACACGTAAACCCAGCGCGGTGGCCCCTTCCCAATCCAACACCAGATCGGCCAAGACTGAACGCATCACAGGCTGATCAATCAAACGGCGCTGAAATACATTGCGGCCTTCGCACCACCACTTTGCCTCTGACAACGCGGCGCGCATTAAGCCTGCGGGTGCCAGTGCTGTATCCAATCGGGTGTGATGAACCATCTGGATAATATTCCGAATGCCATCGCCCTCTTCGCCAATGCGCTCTGCCCATGCGCCATGATACTCAATCTCTGCGGACGCGTTGGATTGATTGCCAAGTTTTTGCTTCAAACGCATCAGGTGTATTTGGTTCTGAGTGTCATCAGGACACCACCGCGGCACCAAAAAACATGTTAGCCCATCAGGGGCCTGGGCCAGTGTTAAAAACCCGTCTGACATCGGGGCGGAACAGAACCATTTATGTCCGGTCAATCGATAGCCTCTGCCATCAGGAATCGCCTTGGTCGAATTGGTTCTGACATCTGATCCGCCCTGTTTCTCTGTCATGGCCATGCCAACAGTTACGCCGGTTTTCTGAGACAAAGGCACAAAGTTCGAATCGTATCTCCGCGACAAAAGTTTTTCCCGCCACTCTGAAAAACCTACGCCTTTTAGTATTGGAACGGCGGCATAACTCATGGTCATTGGGCACGCGACACCTGGTTCGACCTGACTTTGCAGATAGACCATGACAGCATGGGACACGTGCCCACCTTGTGCGCCGCCCCACGGCTGGGACACATAACCAGATGAAAGCCCAAGTTTCATCAAATCGTGATAGGCCGGATGAAACCGCACTTGGTCAAGCCTGCGACCGCCTCTGTCAAAGCTTTGCAGCTCTGGCAGATACATATTGGCCAGTCGGCCAGCTTCGATCATCTTTTCCTGGCCCAACTGGTCGCCAAATTCGGTCAGGAGATTTTCGTCCCCATCACAGGCAGCCGAATAACATCTTGCCACGGGGTCCTCTGTAAACAATCGGATGCGACCCCGAGGAATGGGTTGATTCAGTTCAATCTCTGCATCATTGGTCATTACAAACAACGTTGTGACAGCAACTGCCATATCATAGCAGATATCTTATCGCGGAAACTTCGGACACAAGATCGTTGATTCACAAAGAAAATTGTCCAAGAGGGATTCACAAGGCGAATCACTTGTGGCATTCTACGCAAACAGCCCAGAAGAGGCTGACCTGAGGCAGAGAATGAAGCAGAAACGACCCACGCTCGGCGCCGTATTGTATTTCGCCATATGCTTTTCGCTTGGCGTCTATTTTACATTTGCAGCTGTGCAAGGGGATTTTGGTTTGTTTCAGCGCGTGCAGTTTGAGGCAGAGGCGCATGCTCTGCAGACCGAATTGGCGAGTATGCAGGACCGAGTTGCCGCGCTTGAAAACAAAACCCGCCGATTATCGGATAACTATCTGGATCTCGACCTGTTGGATGAACAGGCACGCCAAATCCTGGGATTAGTACGTAGCAACGAGATCGTCATTCACTGATATTTGGCGTTAAATTAAACCTCCAAACTCTTGTATCATTTTATTACTCGCCCGTCGGGCGATTTTACGCTATTAAATAGTTTAGCATTAAACCAATCACGCATCAGCCCGGAGGCCCCTCAATGGCAGCGCGAAAAAGTGCAAAGAAACCAAACGTTTCTGCTGACGAACTCAAGAAATATTATCGTGACATGTTGCTGATCCGCCGATTCGAAGAAAAGGCCGGTCAATTATATGGTATGGGTCTGATCGGTGGATTTTGCCACCTGTACATCGGACAAGAGGCCGTTGTCGTTGGGTTGGAAGCCGCGGCAGAAGAAGGCGACAAGCGTATCACGTCTTATCGCGATCACGGGCACATGTTGGCCTGCGGGATGGATGCCAACGGCGTTATGGCAGAACTGACCGGACGCGAAGGTGGTTATTCCAAAGGTAAAGGCGGCTCCATGCACATGTTCTCGAAAGAGAAGCATTTTTATGGTGGTCACGGCATCGTTGGCGCCCAGGTTCCGTTGGGGGCTGGCCTTGCTTTTGCAGACCAATATCTGGAAAACGGGCGCGTCACTTTTGCCTATTTCGGTGATGGCGCCGCCAACCAGGGCCAGATTTATGAGACCTTCAATATGGCCGCTCTGTGGAAATTGCCGGTGATCTTTGTGGTTGAGAATAACCAATATGCTATGGGCACCGCGCAGAAGCGTTCCACCTCCACTCCTGCGCTTTATACCCGCGGCGAAGCCTTTGGCATTTCAGGTGAAGAGGTTGACGGCATGGATGTTCTGGCCGTGAAAGCCGCCAGTGAAAAGGCCACCGCCCACTGTCGTGCCGGCAACGGGCCTTATATTCTAGAGATCAAAACCTATCGCTACCGTGGACACTCCATGTCTGATCCAGCCAAATACCGTACCCGAGAAGAAGTGCAGAAAATGCGCGAGGAGCGTGATGCGATTGAACATGTCCGCACGATGCTTTTGGACGGTGGGCACGCAAGTGAAGACGACCTGAAGGCCATCGACAAGGAAATCAAGGCGATCGTGAATGAATCGGCTGACTTTTCCAAGGAAAGCCCGGAACCAGCTCTGGAAGAGCTGTGGACTGATATTTACGCCTGATCCCGCGACAGAACTGGAGAGATTGAAATGGCTACCGAAATTCTCATGCCCGCCCTGTCGCCCACGATGGAGGAAGGCACATTAGCAAAATGGCTGGTGAAAGAAGGCGATACCGTATCGTCGGGCGACATCCTGGCTGAAATTGAAACCGACAAAGCCACGATGGAATTCGAAGCTGTCGACGAAGGTATCGTTGGTAAGATTCTTATCGCAGAAGGCACTTCCAACGTTGCGGTCAACACGCCGATCGCGGTGATGGTGGAAGAAGGCGAAAGCGCTGATGCAACCCCTGCCGCAGCTCCCGCTGCTACCGCACCCGCGGTCGAGGCCCCTGCCCCCGCCGCCCCGGCTGCTGCGGCCCCGATCACGCCGGTTGTCCCGGATGACCCGGAAATCCCTGCCGGAACTGAAATGAAATCGCAGACCGTGCGGGAGGCCCTGCGCGACGCAATGGCCGAAGAGATGCGCCGTGACCCAACTGTCTTTCTGATGGGGGAAGAGGTCGCCGAATATCAGGGTGCTTATAAAATCAGCCAAGGCCTGCTGGACGAGTTCGGTTCCAAACGCGTGATCGACACACCGATCACCGAGCACGGGTTTGCAGGTATTGGTGTGGGGGCTGCATTTGGCGGTCTGCGCCCGATCGTGGAATTCATGACCTTCAACTTTGCCATGCAGGCAATTGATCAGATCATCAACTCTGCCGCCAAAACGCTTTACATGTCCGGTGGGCAGATGGGGGCGCCAATGGTGTTCCGCGGTCCAAACGGCGCAGCTGCACGCGTAGGCGCACAGCACAGCCAGGATTACGCCGCATGGTATGCGCAAATCCCGGGGTTAAAGGTGGTACAGCCCTATTCCGCAGCGGATGCCAAAGGTCTGTTGAAATCCGCGATCCGTGATCCGAACCCGGTTATTTTTCTGGAAAATGAAATTCTGTATGGTCGCAGCTTTGACGTGCCGGACATGGATGATTTCACTGTTCCGATCGGGAAAGCCAAGATCGCCCGCGAAGGCAATGATGTCACTATCGTCAGCTTTGGCATCGGCATGACCTATGCGCTGGACGCGGCAGACAAGCTGGCCGAAGAAGGCATCAGCGCCGAAGTGATCGATCTAAGGTCTCTGCGCCCGATGGATACTGATACTGTGGTGCGTTCGGTGATGAAGACCAACCGCTGCGTCACGGTAGAGGAAGGCTGGCCGGTGTGTTCGATCGGCAACCATATCTCCGCCACCTTGATGCAGCAAGCGTTTGACTATTTGGATGCCCCGGTCATCAACTGCACCGGCAAGGATGTTCCGATGCCCTATGCGGCAAACCTCGAACGGCTGGCGCTGACCACGACTGCAGAAGTTGTCGATGCGGTTAAACAAGTCACTTATCGTTAAGGGAGAGATGCGATGCCCACAGAAATCCTGATGCCCGCCCTCTCTCCCACAATGGAAGAAGGCACATTAGCAAAATGGCTGGTAAAAGAAGGGGATAGCGTATCCTCTGGTGATTTGCTGGCAGAAATTGAAACCGATAAGGCAACCATGGAATTCGAGGCCGTAGACGAAGGCACGGTTGGTAAAATCCTTGTGCCTGAAGGTTCGGCCAATGTCGCGGTGAATACCCCTATTGCTGTGTTGCTGGATGACGGGGAAAGCACCGATGATATCGGTTCCGCTCGCTCCTCCGCCGCTACTGCTCCACCTACTCCCGTATCTGAAGAAGCCGCACCAGCTGCCACGTCTGCACCAGTAGCCACCGCCCCTGCTGCTCCCTCCACATCGGGTGGTGAACGCATTTTCGCTTCACCACTGGCCCGACGCATTGCCGCCGATAAGGGTTTGGATTTGTCTCAGGTTGCTGGTTCTGGTCCCCATGGCCGTATCGTGAAGGCCGATGTCGAAAACGCCACAGCCGCACCACAGACAGCGGCGGCTCCGGCATCAGCGTCACCTGCTGCTACATCTGCCCCGTCTGCTGCGCCTGTCGCTGTTGGCCCTTCCGCAGATGTTATTGCCCGGATGTACGAAGGCCGCGAATATCAAGAAATTCCTCTGGATGGCATGCGCAAAACCATTGCAGCTCGCCTGACAGAGGCTAAGCAGACCATTCCGCATTTCTACCTGCGTCGCGATATCAAGTTGGACGCGCTTCTGAAATTCCGCTCTCAACTGAACAAGCAGTTGGAAGCTCGCGGCGTGAAATTGTCGGTTAATGATTTCATCATCAAGGCCTGCGCGTTGGCTCTGCAATCGGTTCCTGCTGCAAACGCGGTTTGGGCTGGTGACCGGGTCCTTCAGATGAAGGCGTCTGATGTGGCCGTAGCCGTCGCAATTGAGGGTGGGCTTTTCACCCCGGTGTTGCAAGATGCGGATCAGAAATCCCTCTCCGCTTTGTCTGCACAGATGAAAGACCTCGCCGCCCGTGCGCGCGACCGCAAACTTGCCCCGCATGAATATCAGGGCGGGAGCTTTGCGATTTCCAATCTGGGTATGTTCGGGATCGACAATTTCGATGCCGTGATCAACCCACCCCATGGTGCCATTCTGGCTGTGGGTGCAGGGGCGAAGAAACCAGTTGTCGGTTCAGATGGCGAGCTTGCCGTTGCAACCGTCATGTCAGTCACTTTGTCTGTCGATCACCGGGTGATTGACGGAGCACTAGGGGCCCAGCTTCTGCAGGCCATTATGGATAATCTTGAAAATCCGATGGTCATGTTGGCCTGACCAATCATCAAAAACAAAGAAAAGCCCGGAAGAGCTCTTCCGGGCTTCTTTAGTTCTAACTCTGTCGGGCTCAACCCCCGGCTTCGCCACCAGTCATGTTCAAGAGCTGATCCATCGACAACGCCGGCTGATCACATCCAGCCTCACCCACAATCTTGGCGGGAACACCTGCCACGGTCTTGCAAGGAGGCACTTCCTGCAGAACGACCGAACCCGCCGCGATCCGGCTGCAATTGCCAACTTTGATATTTCCCAGAACCTTCGCACCCGCGCCGATCAGAACGCCATTGCCAATTTTGGGGTGACGATCCTCGTCTTCCTTACCGGTCCCGCCTAGCGTGACAGAGTGCAGCATAGATACGTTGTCTCCGACCACTGCAGTTTCACCGATCACGATGGAATGGGCATGGTCGATCATGATGCCTCTGCCGATTTTTGCACCCGGGTGAATATCGATCCCAAAGGTTTCTGACACGCGCATCTGGATGAAATAGGCCATGTCCTTGCGGCCTTCGGCCCACAGAGAATTACCAATCCGGTAAGCTTGGATCGCCTGAAAACCTTTGAAGAACAGCATCGGTTGAATCAGACGGTGGCAGGCCGGATCGCGTTCCAAAACAGCCATCAGATCGGCACGGGCCGCATCTGCAGTATCCGGGTATTCGCGATAAATTTCATCGGCGATTTCGCGCAACAATTGCTCTGACATTTCTCCAGAAGCCAGTTTCAACGAAAATCTGTAGGCCAAGGCCTGCTCGAGTGTATCATGGTGCAAAAGCGAAGAATGCAGCAACCCGCCCAGCATCGGTTCTTCGGAATGGGCGGCCTCTGCCTCCACCCGAATACGATCCCATACAGGGTCTACTTTACTCAGCTTCATGCGCGTTTTGGCCATTTCTCTTTCCTCAATCACCGCATTATTCTACCCTAGATATGTACAATTCGCAAAGTTCAAAGGGGTGATCAGGGACATAATCAAAATGAATGCGAATGAAAGCGAAAAATTTGAGGAATTGTTGCGTCGTCAGCTCGCCGCGCTGGATTCTGGGGATGAATTGGGAAGCCAGGGTCAACAGATCGTTGAGCTTGACCAACAATCCGTCGGACGATTGTCCCGTATGGATGCTCTACAAAATCAGGCCATGGCCAAGGCCGGACAGGTCAGACGCAATCAGATGCGGCTACGTATCGCCGCGGCCTTCAATCGACTTGAAGAGGGCGAATACGGGTACTGCACAGATTGTGGTGACGTCATCCCAGTCAAGCGATTGGAACTTGATCCGACCGTTCCTAAGTGTTTGTCTTGCGCCTCTTGTTGAGCAAGGATTTATAGGTCAGCCATCGCTCTAACTGCTGAACGACGTGCAGAACACACTGCATGTATTCTAAACTGTCCAAAGATTTTTCGAGGGTTTCCAATCTAAACCCTACAGCACCAAACAAGCTCCCGTTCCCCCACTCTGAATGCAAGCGTTGGAATCGTTTCCTGTATTTGTCTGCCGCCTCAGATCTACGGATAATCGATTGCGCCCGCTTCACCCGGTCGTCTGGACACACATCATACAATTCCATCGCCACAGCCCGAATATCCGCCCATATAATCGGCCGCATATTGCACTACACAGAAATTGCAGCTGCGACGCCCGGGCCGTATCGCTCCGAAATCTGCGCCACTTTTACAGTGAAACTTGCGGCAATCCCATCCTCAGTCCGCATTGCGTTTGTATAGGTCCAATCAGATTGGCTCAGGATTTCTTCGCGACGCAGTTCGCCGTTTTCCTCGACCTGCAAAAGATAACTTTCAGTGGCTTCCCCCAACGGGACATCCAGCCCGGCCCAGCTGTCAGCGTCAATTCGACTGCGTCTGATCCACTGAAACGCCCACGCCCCGCCACTTTGCGTGGCGCTCAGATGTGTTGGGCTATAAGGGCGCAAACCAATGCCATCAAAAACTTCGACCCGGTGATGATAACTGGGATCATCATAACCCAACTCGGCCGAACCGACCCGGTAGTGACGCGCCAAGCCCCGAGCAGACGACTCCAGATCAATTTGCTGAATGGTGCTATTTAGCAAAACGAAAACACTGCCCGTCGGCCAAGATTGCGGCATCAAGGCATCGGTCCCAAACTGACCCCGCAATCTCCCCACTAATTCATAGGTATCCGGCGCGACCAGGGAAGCAGTTTCAAATTGGAAAATCTCCCAATTGGCAGAGGATCCATCGCCAATTGCAGCCGCGTTGGCCCCGTTCAAAACATTGGTCCAACTTTGTGAACTTAACGCTCCAGAGGAAAGCTTCACCCGAAGCGCCTCCCCATCGTCACGCACGAATGGTTGCGCAAATTCTAGGGCCGTTTCGGTGAAACCGATCGTTGCCGCCCCTTGCACGACGGTGTTCAGATCATATCCGTCCTCGCTGGCCGAACTGTATACCGCAACCGCACCCGGCCAGGGATTGGCCGCAACTGCCACATAGGGCGCATGATCCACTGCCCCATCACCCAGTAGCGGAAGATCCATAAAGGCGGGCCAGACCGGGACCGAAGGCACAAAAGGCGTAAGTCTTGCAGCAATCTCTGTATGATCGGTGGGTGTATAAACACTGGGTTCGACTCTAACCGCCTCGATCAACTGCATTTCACTTTTTTCAATTCGATCGACACGGAAGCGGCCTATCGGCCCCGTTTCCGCAGATAACTCGACCACGTCGCCAGCACCAACAAACAGTTTTGACTGTGGCAGGTTGAACTGCACCCCATCGCGTGCAATTCGACTTTCGGCCAACCATCGCTCTGTGATCGCCCGGGCCTCCGAATTGGTCAGACACAGGGGCATTTCGGATTGTGATACGCCGTAAGTTGCCTCGTCCGGAAAAATGGCCTCCTCGGCGAAAACACCAAAATCACCGTCTGCCTCCACATAACTTAATCGCACACGTCCAGCAATTTCTGCAGAGGCACTGCGTTGATGCAATGTCACAGGATCATCGCCGCCCTGATCAACAAAATTCTCGCCACTGATCGTAACAGCATTATTCGCCGACCGGCTGCGAAACATCAGCTTTCCATCGCGTTCCATCGCATCAAAACCGTAGGTCAGCATCAAAGGTTGCAATGCGCCACGCGCTGTCTGTTCACCAGAGATCAAATGACCCCTTACAATACCGTAAAGGTCCGCCGTCTCCACATCCTCCACTCCAGACTTTGCACAGATTTCGCTTACCGCTGCCGCCAGATGCACGTGTGAGCTTCGCCCGTTCAGCCAATGCCCGCGCGCATAATTTTCCCCGTCGCTCCACACCGACAAACGACTGGGAAAAAACGGATAGGGACGCGCATCCCAGGCCCAGGCATGGGCCCGGCCCAAGTCCACCATTTGGACCCCAGAATCTGGATGAATCGGATTGTTGGACGGATCGTCCCAAAACGCATTCATTGCGCGTAAATACTGTTTCTGAATCAGGTCATCCCGACGCCCATCTGAAAAGGCGGGCAATCTCGATTCGGATGATTTGGAATCAAGAAACTTATTGGGCTGATTGCTGCCTTTGTCGATTGCGGCACAACCATATTCCATAAACCAAATCGGCTTCGACCCCGGCACCCAATCCGTGGGTTGGGGCCGCCGTGTCCCGCCGATGCGCTCATGATGCGTATTCTCCCACCACCCTCTCAGGTCTTTGAAACGAAAGACCCACGGCTCCCCATAGGCACCATCGGTGATCTGGGTTCGAATTTGCGCATCACGCGCTGTGTCATTGGCATAATACCAATCAAACCCTTCTCCGCCCGCGATATTGGCCTTCAGGTAGTTAAGCTCATACACCGATTTCCATCGCCCAGCATCCAGATGATCAGCGTCATCCCGCCAATCACTAAGCGGCATGTAATTGTCGATCCCAATGAAATCGATATTTGCATCCGCCCAGAGCGGATCGAGGTGAAAAAACACATCACCGGACCCATCTTGAGGATGAAATCCAAAATATTCTGACCAGTCCGCAGCATAGCTGATCTTGACGCCCGCGCCCAAGATAGTTCGTACATCCGCGGCCAACTGGATCAAGGCATCAACCGCCGGAAAGCTGTTATTGTTGCCGCGGATTTGTGTCAGCCCTCGCATCTCTGATCCGATGCAGAATGCCGACAATCCCCCGACCGCTGCGCATAAATGCGCATAGTGCAAAATGAACCTGCGATAACTCCATTCTGTCGGGCCGGAATAGTTAATCGTCTGTACTTTGCCATTTGAAAAGACCGGCTGAGCGGTGCCAAAAAAATCTACGACTTCGGCCTCTGCCGCTGCTGTGCCGTCAGGGCTCCCCAATCGACCAGCCGCAACCGAACTCGTGATCCGCCCGCGCCATGGCAGATGTGGCTGATCATTGGCATCACTCCACGGATCAGGCAGCTCGTTGTCAGTCAACTGCTCCATAAGGATAAACGGATAAAACAACACACCCATCCCGCGCGCCTGTATTGCCGAAATCGCTTCGGCAACGGCTGCGTCTGCAGGGGTTCCGCCGTAGACAAGATTGCCGTCCTCAAGGGGCACGATCTGCGCTGATTGTCTCGTCAACCCGCTCACTCGCCAAGGCATTTCGACTCCATCAGCATCCTTGTGCTCGATCTTAGGCCGCAATTCACAGTGGTTGACCCGCAATTCATTACCGAACCAAGAGGCAACCAAGGATACCGACTTACAGTTCGGTAGCTCTTCCCGTAGCGCATCAAGTGACGTCACCAGGTCAGAATGACCGCTGGGCGAATGCACGTTGGCAACCTCACCCTTTCCCAAGCCTCCAGAGTAATGGACCGTCCTTTCGGCCAGCGCATATTCCCCGGTTCCAGGCAACAACGCGACAGCCTGCACCGCATCGACAACATCTGGCTCCAAGCCTCCAACCCCGGGCGTATCAACACGCAGGGGCCGGATTACCTCGAAATTCAACTGCGGTAGTCTATTGCCGAAGGGCGTCAGATTTAGATCTTCCAGAACAACATAAGCGATGCCGCGATAGGCAGGCACATTCCCGGAGCCTTCAACCGCCTCGATCTTTGCGTCGGGCTGCTGATCTTCACTGCCTGCATAGACTGTCATATTCAGTGTCCGGGTGGCAATTTCCTTGCCATCCGCCCAAACACGACCAATCCGCGTAATCTCGCCTTCGCACAACGCAATTGCGACGCTGACAGAATAGGAATAGCTATTCACCGTCGGGCTTTTCGGTGCGCCCTTGCCCCCGCCTCCGCCCGACGATGAAACATGTTCCTTGAACCGCGTGGCCCAGATTACCTGACCCGACATCCGCATCCGCCCTTGCATCGCGGGGATCGGCGCGCCCTCGCTCGCCCCTGTCAGGCGCAGACGGTCCAGTCGCCCGGTCTCAATCACATCAGATCCAGCGCCCATAAGTCGCTGATCAATTGCCCGACCTAGGCTGGAGCCAATCGCTCTGCCAATGATCGCGCTGGACAGACCCAATACCGTCCCACCAATTGCTGAGCCGATCGCCGCTCCTGCAGCCCCCAATACTATGGTTGCCATTAAACGTCCTCCACCGGGAATGAAAACCGGGCTACAATTCGGCGCGCCCAGATTGCACTCATCATACTTTCAACAACGCCGTGCCCCGCATATGCGGGATGGGGTGGATGGCTCCTGCTTCAACCGGCGTCGCAATGCGCCATAGTGCAGTTGTCATGAACTGCTTATGAGAGGAGCCACCCAATGCAAGTTACCACAATCGGCCTGGATTTGGCCA